>CANRDY010000059.1 GCA_947629515.1 uncultured Clostridia bacterium | reverse complement strand
CTGCGATTTTGAGAGCGAGCCCGAGGAGTGCGTATCCCAAAATTTCGTTACAGATCCCACCTGCACCGAAGAGGGCTATCAGCCCGCGGGCACGTGCAGGGTCTGCCATAACCATGTCGACCGCATACCCATACCCGCCATCGGACACAAATTCAAAGAGGGGGCCTGCGAGATCTGCGGCGACATTCAAACCCTTGTCGTCACCTATCACGCCGATACGAAAGACGGCGCGACGTTCACCGTTACCTATAAATACGGCGATATGTTCGACCCCGACGCCAAATTCCCCAACCCTCCCGATGACAAACTTGTCGTCGGCTGGTACTTGTACGACATGACTTCCAACAAAGTGCTCGATCAGGCGTACACCGCCTCGACAAAAATAACTTCGGAAGTGCACGTCTGCGCAAAGTGGGTCGATTTCAAAACGATAACGACGGCAGACGAACTGCTTGCCATAAAGGATAAACCCGACATAGTTTATAAGTTGGGGAAAGACATAGTTCTGAACGGCGCGACGTGGACGCCCGTATCCAAGTTCACGGGTATTCTCGACGGCGACGGACACGCGATAAAGAACTTTGTAGTAAGCGACGAAAAGGCGGCGGCTTCCTATGCAATGTTTGTCAACAACACGGGAACTATAAAGAACCTCGAACTTGTAGACGTTATGTACGCCGTAACGTATAACGGAAGCGGAAGCGCGATGCAGGGGCTTTTGGTTGCCGAAAACAACGGCGAAATATCCAATTGTAAAATAACTTCGGGCGTTATGGGCGTCAGCGGCACACATATGAACACGCAGGAATCTTATCGCTTCGGCACGATCGCCGCTCTCAACAGAGGAATTGTCAAAGATTGCTCGTGCGAAGTCGATATCAGATTCTCGTTGCTGAAAGCGGGCTATGATAAGGCGGGCAACGGCGGCACCGGCGATTATGAATATACCGCTAACTTATACGTAGGCGGACTTTTAGGAGTAAACAGCGGAAAGGTATCGGGCAGTCATTTTGCGGGTAATTTTACGATTGACAGCATAGAAACGTGCGGTTTTGTATGGTCTACGGGATATGGATATCTTCCCTCGCACACCTTGTACGGATACTTCTACATCGGCGGTCTTATCGGCGGGCAGTTGGGCGGTTCTACCACTGAATGTTATGCCGATATGAACTACGTGCATTCTTCTTCGGTCAAGTATTGGTATCAGGCTTCAGCCGGCTTACATCGTGACGGCGTGGTCAGCTACGAGTACTCCAACGTGGGCGGACTTGTGGGTATCAACTCCTCGAAGGGCGAAATATCTTACTCCTTTGCAAACGGAGATATATACAACAATTCATACGATACGAGCACGGTCGGCGGTCTTGTCGCGGTCAATAACGGCAACGCTTCGATAATAAGCTGTCACTCTTCCGCAAAGGTCAGAACCAGCGCCCAAAACAACACCAAAAACGTCACGGGCGGTCTGGTAGGAACGAACGGCGCGGGCGTGCAGGACAGCTACGCGAGCGGCGAAGTCAACGGCGGAAAGAACGGCTCTGCGGGCGGCCTTGCGGGCGAGAATACGGCGCAGGGAATGATAAGCAAGTGTTACAGCACGGGCAACGTGTTCGCGCAGTCGGGCAACGGCGACTTCTTTGTGGGAAGCAGCGCGGGCAATATCTACAAGTGCTATTACCTTAAAGGCGCGATCGCACAGCTCAACGGCGCGTACCTTACCGCCGCAAAGAACGGTTCGCCCATGACGTACGGCGAACTCTGGACCGACGATTTCTTAATAGAAGATATGTATTGGGACCAGAGCGGCTGGATAATAGTTCTCAACGGCGATCCCATGCTCGAATGGGAAAAGGACGTAGGGCACACCTACCAGGAGCACGTAGTTCCCCCCACGTGCGAGGATTTCGGCTATACCATATACGAGTGCAGCGACTGCGGCAAGATGTTTATCCGCGACTACGTTGCGCCCAACGGACATGAAAAGAGCAGCCTTGCAAGCACCCGTACAGCCGCATGCGAGCAGACGGGCGCGAATATCTGGCACTGCAACAACTGCGGAAAGAACTTCGAAGAGGAGACCGCACCCGCGCTTGAACATCAGTGGATAACCGATCCCGAGCGCCCGTACGTTGCGCCTACCTGCAAGCATGAGGGCGACGGTTATATTACCACGCCGGGTCATACCGCAAGGATAAAGTGCAGCGTGTGCGGGGAAATAAAGGAAGAATCACAGACCATAGAACCGCACGAGTTCGAGCTTATAAAGGGCGGACAGACCACCGCCCCGGCCTGCACCGAAGCGGGCAACAACCACTACGTGTGCAAGAACTGCGGCTTTGAAAAGGACGTTACCGTGCCCGCGACGGGTCACACGTTAAAGACGGGTTCGATAAATTGCGCGGTCTGCAACCGGCCCGTATGGGACGACGTTAACAAGTTTACCAAGATAAACAGCGTAGACGGGTTGCTGAACATTAAAAACGATCTCGCAGGGTTCTACATGCTGAGCGGTGATATCGATCTTGCCGCGCTCAAAGACGCAAAGGATCCGAGCAAGAACAGGGTGTGGACGCCCATCGGCACGGAGAGCCAGCCGTTCAGAGGCGTGCTCTACGGCAACGGGTTCAAGATAAAGAACCTCGAACTTACAAACCTGGCAGACGGCGGGCTGTTCGCCTATAACGAGGGCACGCTCATCAACGTGATAGTCGAGAACGCGACGGTTTCGGTGACCGATCTCACACAATCGCGTTCGGGCGTAATTACGGCGGTCAATCTGGCAAAAGGACAGATAATCGACTGCAAAGTGACGGGCAAGGTGACGTTCGCTATAACCGACAACGTGACGACGAATTCCTTTAACGACAACACGGCGGCGCGCTCGGCGATAATAGGCGGCATTGCGGCTGAGAACCGCACGGACGGCGTTGTGGACGGCTGTACCGTCGACGCGGCGATCGCGGTTACGGTTTTGAGCAACTTCACCAATATTGCAGAGGTCAACCTTTCGTTCTATGTGAGCCGCGGCTGGAAGCAGGGCGTTTCGACCTTTGCCTCGTCGATTACGGCGGGCGGTATCGTCGGAAGCAACAGCGGAAAGGTTACGGGCTGTACCATGAGCGGAAGCCTGAACGCAGACGTTACCCAGCAGATATTCATCGAGCGCGTTAAAAACGAGGGCAAGTGGAACGAGGTTCGCTACAAGGCGGGCAAGATGTCGCTTGTGACCAACGTTTACGAAGGCTCGCTGGTGGGCAACAACCAAGGCGAAGTTTCGGGCTGCAAGGGCAAGGTGAGCACCCTCAACAAAGTGGGCGGCACGCAGGACGACAGCAGCATGCTGTTTGCAATGAGCCATAGCCTCAACCGCGTTTTCGACACCCCCGCGAATATAAGCTGGCTTATCGCCAACTCCTCCGCAGGCACGTACTCGGATATTGAGCTGATAGTGTGAGAGTGTAAAAATTCGGAAATTCGGAAATTTGAAAATTCGCTCCCCTTCGTCTGCGACGAGGGGGAGCTGTCTGTGTAACAGACTGAGGGGGTGCATTTTAAATATTATCGGAGCGACATATGGCACTGTCATTTCGAGTCGATTGAGCGAGAGTTCTCGCGCGGCGCAAGGAGCAACGCCGCGCTCGGTCACCGCTTGCGCCTTGCACTATGCGCAAGCTCATCTCGTGCGGCAAAACAGCGGGTGTCCGCTGTTTTGAGAACATCGCACTCGACCCCCCGTGGTCCGTGCTTGCACTTTGAAACAGTTATCAAAAAACCCGTGGTCCGTGCTTGCACTTTGAAACGCGAACACTGTTCTAAAATAATGATCACCATAATATAAACCCCCGCATACAATATATTGCCCCCTGCGCACTACATATTGCGGTCGCGTTTTGCGGGGGCGACCCCAAACCCTTTTTCAACCAAAAACCCTTGAATTTTCCTTAAAAATTGTCAAAAAAAGCTCAAAAAACAGTTGACACTTTGTTAAGAGTTTGGTAAGATATATAAGCTGTCGATTTTGACAGCGTCGTTTTTTTACGGCTCGCGCGGCCGTCGCCGCGCAAAACCCCCGATCCGCACACCCTGCGGCAAGGGATATCCGAAGACTGACAACTGCATAGAAAGAAGCAAAGATAAGTACAGAAAGGCAATAAGATTAATTTATAAAAAGGTTAA
>CANRDY010000058.1 GCA_947629515.1 uncultured Clostridia bacterium | reverse complement strand
TAACAGACTGTTCAAGTCTTTCAACTACGCGGCGGTCGTAGTCAACGGCGCGGTAGCCAAGGGCGGGCTGACCGCCGACGATTCGAACGCCATCTTCGAGACCCTTACCGTTCTCTCGTCCCTCTGCCTTGTCCTCGAAAATTCCCTCACCGAGTGACCATTATCTTTTTTTCCGCCTTTCCCGCCTTTATCGAACCGCCTTTTATCGAATCGTATTTCCCCGATCCGTCCCCCGGCTCAGCCGTCCGCCCGCAACCGTTGTCGCCCGTCGGGCTTACTTTTGACCGTAACCTCTTAAAAAGACCGCAAGCCGCCCCGCCTTTATCCGTAAGGCGTGGCGGCGTTTTGTTTGGGTTGCCCGTATGTTCATCTGCACAATGAATAATTTAATAAATTTTGCATAAAATTTTACGCGTCGGGGCGCAAGAAGTCCTTGCGAAAAACTGCCCGCTTACTTCAAAAGTCGGGGCGCGGTTTTGCGGATTCGGGCTAAAAACGCATAAAATCGGCTCAAAATCGCCCAAAAGCCGCCCTTTTTAGTATAATTTTTAATTATATAATTATAAATAACTTTTCAGCCCCGTATTTCAATTTAGGGGTCAATTGACTTGACAAAGTGGTTTTACACGTTTACAATATTATAGTGTATCGATAAAAATCGGCGTTCGTTTTGCGTTCCCGATACAGATAGAAAACGGGTGATTAAACGTGTTAATTTCAACCAGAAAAAAATTGCGTAGATCCTTACAGGCGGCGTTAAGCCTTTTGATGTGCGGCGCGCTCATCGGCGGGCTTACCCTCGCCGATTACAAACCTGCCGTTTCGGCGTCCGCCCAAAGCTCGGTGTCGGTATCCGACGCGTCGGGCGCGACTCCCGTATCGTCGTCGTCCGAGCTGGACTATTCCGATTCGGTCAACCGTCCCGACGACGGCGAAAAGGTGTGGATAATAGGCACGGTAGACGACAGAAGTCTTATGACCGAAGCCCAACGCCTCGGCATGACGGCGGGCGAATTTGCCGCGACGAGCTACGGCGCGATGTATTCCGAAGAGCTTTTGGACAGCCAGCAGCAGGCGTTGAAAGAGCTTGGCGGAATGGTTTACGATACAAAATATCACTACACGGCGATATTCAACGGCTTGTCGATGCTCGTTAAATACGGCGACGTGGAGAAGATAGAGGAGAGCGGGGTTTTCAAATCGGTAATGATCTCCGATACCTACGCCCTTCCCGAAGTTACCGAAAACAACGTAAACGTGTGGGAAGACACGGGTATTTACAACTCGGGCAACGTTACGAGCTATACGGGACAGGGAACGGTAATAGCCATACTCGACACGGGGCTTGATTATTCCCACTCGGCGTTCGCCATGGAGAACTTCCCCAACCTCGACACCGACGACCTCGCGCTCACTTACGACGACGTTACCAACGAGGTGGGCAATCTCGAAGCCGCCCGCCTCAACCTCGCCAATCAGAACGAGGAACTCGAAACGGACGACGTCTATATCAGCTATAAAGTTCCCTACGCATACGACTACGCCGACAAAGATCACGACGTATTCCCCGTGAACGACCACGGCACCCACGTCGCGGGCATAATAGGCGGCGACGACGATGTTATAACGGGCGTTGCCGTAAACGCACAGCTCGCCATAATGAAGGTGTTTGGCAACGAGGATCAGGGCGCGGAAACGCCCGACATACTCGCCGCCCTTTCGGACTGCGTGCTCCTCGGCGTCGACGCCATAAACATGTCGCTCGGCAGTTCCTGCGGCTTTGCGCGCGAGGGCGACAAGGAAGAGGTAAACCTCATTTACGATTCCATTCGCGCTTCGGGTATCTGCCTCATATGCGCGGCTTCGAACGACTATTCTTCGGCGTATAATTCCCTTTGGGGAAATACCAACCTCGCCACCAATCCCGACTCGGGCACGGTAGGTTCGCCCGCAAGCTATCCCGCCGCAATGGCGGTCGCTTCGATAAGCGGCGTCAAGTCATATTACGCCGTTGCCGACGGCGAGCTCGACGTGTACTTCAAAGAGAGTGCGAAAGCCAACGGCGACAACAAGAACTTCGTCGAAGAGATGCTCGGCTCTCGCGAGGAAGCGACATTCGACTACGTGGTAGTCCCCGGCACGGGCGAGTATTCCAATTACAGCGGACTCGACGTAAGGGGCAAGATAGCCGTAATAAAGCGCGGCGTTTCGACCTTTGAAGACAAAGTGCTCGCCGCGGAAGAAGCGGGGGCGGTCGGCTGTATAATCTACAACAACGTCTCGGGCGTAATAAGCATGTCGATAGGTCGTTCCAAACTGCCCGCGTGCTCGGTCACTATGGACATAGGCAAGCACTTCGAGAGCAGGGGAACGGGCACGATATACCTCTCCAAAAAGAATCAGGCGGGTCCTTTCATGTCTGAGTTCTCGAGCTGGGGCACCCTTCCCGACCTCGAACTCAAACCCGACATAACCGCGCACGGCGGCGAGATATACTCGGCGGTCCGCGGCGGTTACGATACCATGAGCGGAACTTCGATGGCTTGTCCCAACATGGCGGGCGCGATAATTCTCATAAGGCAGTACGTAAAGGAGAGCTATCCCGACTTCACCCCGCAGGAAGTTACCGATATGACCTATCGCCTTGCTATGAGCACGGCGACTATCGCATATAACGAGGTGGGCAGCCCCTATTCGCCCAGAAAGCAGGGCGCGGGACTTGCCGACATAGGCAAGGCGGTCACCTCGCGCGGATATATTTATGTGGAAGGGCAGAACAAGACCAAACTCTCTTTGGGCGACGATGTTGAAAAGAAGGGCGTTTACGAGCTTACGTTCAACGTTTCGAACACTTCCAACAAACCTTTGACCTATAAAATTTCACCCGTCGTTATGACCGAGTCGATGTCCTCTGACGAGATAACCGTAGCCGAGACCCCTTACATCTTCAACGACTGCGGCATAGAGCGCAATGTGGAAACGGTCAGCGGCGTTAAGTCGGTGCTTTCGGGCGACAACCTTATAGTGCCCGGGTATTCCGACGCAAAAGTCACGGTAACGGTGACCCTCTCCGCCGATGACAAGGCGTACCTCAACGGCAACTTCGCCAACGGCATGTTCGTTGAGGGCTTTGTCAAACTCCTCGCGCAGGACGCGGGCGGCATCGACCTCAACATTCCCTTCCTCGCGTTCTACGGGGATTGGTCTGCGGCTCCCATTCTCGACGTATCGGCGTACGAAGTGGGCGCGCAGGAAGTCGACAGCTCCATACTCGAAGAGGATAAGCTCAAACCCCTTGTATACGGATCGCTCCCCATGGGCGAGTTCCTCTCGCAGAGCGTAAACGGCGACCCGCAGGAAGCGATGTGGGGCATGGGACAGACGGGCTATATCCTTGCGGACGGCTACGACGACGTTCCCATTCTCGAGGACAAGGCTTCGCTAACGCAGAACATAGACGGGCTTTACAAGCTCGACGGCATTTCTCTCGGACTTATAAGGTGCGCAAAGCGCATTGAAATAAAGATAAAAGACGCATTCACGGGCGAGCTTGTGTTCGAACGCACTTCGTACAACGCGGGCAAGTCGAGCGGCTTACAGGAGAGGGGCGCGTGGGTCGACGTCGGGTTTAACGTCAACGAACTTAAACTTCCCAACAACGCAAAGTACACCCTCGAACTCGAATGTTTCTTAGAGGGCGAATACGGCGAAAGACAGAACAATAACAACAAGTTCTCGTTCACGTTCTATATCGATAACGAATCGCCCGTGCTTGTCGGCGACGAGACGACGATAAAGTACGACATGGACGCCAACGGCAACATAACCCGCAGATACCTCGAACTCGCCTTTTACGATAACCACTATCTGCAGGGCTTCTTCATCAGCACTTGCAGGGAAATGGACGGCGACACGCCCGTAGATTCGGTCGCGCTCGTATCGGGAATGATCCCCACGCCCGAAGTTGTGCGCGGCACTGTAAACAAGTACAAACTCGACATAACTCCCTATTGGAACCAGATAATGGAAAACGACGGCAACCTCTACATCGAGGCGGTCGACTACGCCCGTAACAGAGTTCAGCAGTTCATCTGTCTCAACAGCTATATTTCCGAAGTAACGGGACTTTCGTTCAGAAACAACGACGGTAAGACCATCGACATCAACGGTCAGGTCAACTTAACGGGCGAACTCAATATAGAGCCGAGGGGCGTTTTGACCGACGGCGTTAAGTGGGAAAGCTCGGACGAGACCAAAGCCATCGTAAAGGACGGCATTGTAACGGGCGTTTCTGCGGGCACGGTGACGATCACCGCCTATGCCGAAGTGTTCGATTACGACGAGGGCGTGCAAAAGCGCATCGAAGCCACAAAGACGGTAACCGTAAGAGACAGGAACAAGGGCGAAATTTCCATTACGGGAATAACCCTTTCCGACACGATAATGGAAATGGTGGTGGGCGAATCGCGGCAGATATCCGCCACGGTAGAACCCTATAACAAGACCAACAACAACTACGAACTCACGTGGAGTTCGAGCAACACCGCTAAGATAAGGATCGACGTCGACCCGACCGACAGCAGCAAGGCGACCGTGACCGTTCTCGACTACTTCGGTTCGGCAAGCGTTACGGTGCGCGTCAAGAACTCGCTCATAAACAGCTCCTGCGTGATAAGGCTCAAAGAGGAGTTCTCCGTCGAAAGCCGCTATCTCGAAAAGTACAACGGCAGGGGCGACGAGAACGGCGTTGTGGAGATACCCGACGACCTCGGCGTGCTCTACATTTCCCGCAGCGCGTTCTTCGGCAACGAATATATTAAAAAGGTAATAATACCCGAGGGCGTCGAAACGATAAACGAAGCGGCGTTCTATGGCTGCGACAACCTCGAAGAAGTACAGCTTCCCGAAAGTTGCGCAACCATAGGCATTTACGCCTTTGCGTGGAACCCCAAGCTCTCGACCATAAATTTAAACCATGTCACCACAATAAACGATCTGGCGTTCTACAACTGTCCATCTCTCGAAACGCTCGATCTTTCGCACGTGTCGTTTGTGGGAAGCCGCACGTTCTGCATGTGCTCGGGGCTTAAAACGCTCGACATAACGGGCGTTAAGTATATGGGCGCGCTGGCGTTCGCCGCATGCTATTCCCTCGAAAACATAATAACGGGCAAGTACACGCAGATAGGCGAAAACGCGTTTATAGAGTGCGTTGCGTTGCGCAACGTCGAGTTCAACGGCTCTGCCCTCGGCGACTACGCGTTTGCAAACTGCACGTCGCTCAAAAGCGTAGTTATAAATTCCGATCTGACGGCGTTGGGCGACTACGCGTTCTACGACTGCTCGGCTCTGAGAACGGTCAAGTTCAACGGCACGGTGGGCGCGATAGGCGATCGCACGTTTGCTTACTGCTCGTCGTTGACCGACTTCAAACTTCCCGACGGGCTTACCAAAATAGGCGAGCGGGCGTTTGCGCAGGATTCACAGCTCACCAACGTCACGGCTTCGGCGTACACCAACCTCAACGACGTGGGCACGGGCGCGTTCATCAACTGCGTAAGGCTGACTTCGTTCAAAGCCGTTGCGGGCGCAAGATATATGCAGGCGCGGGACGGCATACTCTACGATAAGTCGGGCAAAACGCTCGTTGTCGCACCCTTTGCAAAGCAGTATGCAAACAACGGCACGTTCACCGTTCCGACAGACGTTTTGAAGATAGGCAAAAACGCGTTCAGCTATAATCAGGCGTTGAGGACGGTCAACTTCAACAACGTCCGCGAGATAGGCGACGGCGCGTTCGTATATTCCAGAATAAATACGCTGAACGGAACGAACAACATAATTTCGATAGGCAGCAACGCCTTCTCGCAGACTGCGCTTGCGCAGGTAACTATCCCCGCAAACGTCCAATATATCGGCGATTACGCCTTTGCGTACACCGACGACGGCACGCAGGATTACACCATAACTATCCCCGCAAGCGTAACCTACCTCGGCACGGGCGCGTTCGGGTTCTGCAAACACGTCGCGGGCTTTGTCAATAACTCCGCGCTCAAAGAGTTGCCCGCTTATACCTTTGCGGGAACCGATCTGGCGGCGGTGACGGCAACGAGCCTCGGAGGCTTCACCTCGCTCGGAGCTTACGCCTTTGCGGATTCGGAAGTTGCTTCGGCAGACCTTACGGGAAGCAATATAACTGCTCTCGGCGAGGGAGTGTTCGGCGGATGCGAAAAACTTACGTCCGTCACCCTCTGCGAGGGAATAACGGCGATCGCACCCTATGCGTTCGCGGACTCGGGAATTACCTCGATAGTACTTCCCGCAAGCGTTGTCGAAATAGGCGCGCGCGCGTTCGCAGACAGCAGGATAGAGCATATCTATTCTGCCGCAAGTCCCGAAGCCGACGACTTCGGAGCGGTAACAAAGGTGGGCGACTACGCGTTCTCCAACACCGCGCTCGCCGCGATAAAGGCGGACGAGCTTACCGAAGTGGGCGCGTATGCGTTTGCGGTAGGCAGAGGGACGCCCTCGAAACTTGCGGCTATAACCGCGCCCAAGCTGACGACGATAGGCGACCACGCCTTTGCGGGAGCGATATTCACCGAGGCGAACCTCGGAGAGGTAAAGGAGATCGGCGCGTACGCGTTCGAAAACAGCAAACTTACCGCGGCGAACTTCGCAAAAGCCGAAAACGTGGGAGAACACGCGTTCGAAAACGCGGCGAGCCTCGCCTCGCTTACGATACCCGCGGTAAAGAGCATACAGGCGTATGCGTTCAAGGGTACGGATATTTCGAGCCTTGCCCTTCCCGCGGTCGAAAGCCTTGCGCCCCGCGCGTTCAACGGAGCTACCGCTCTTGCAACGGTCACGATAGCCGAGGGCGGAGCGTACTTCGTGCACGAGGGCGACGGCGCGATCTACCGCACTCTTTCTAACGGCAAATTCGAGCTGTTCTGTCTGCCCTCCGCGGCAAACGTTACGGCTCTCACGGTTCTCGACAGAACGGTTCGCATCGAGGCGTACGCCGTTGCGGATAACCCGAACGTAACTTCGGTCACCCTTCCCACAACTCTTTTGAGCATAGGCGCGGGGGCGTTCTACAACGCGGACGCGCTTGCAAGCATAACAATGAACTGCGTGACCGCGCCCGTACTCGAGAGCGATTACGTGCTCAACCAATACACCTATAACAACTTCAAAAAGGACTATTCCGAAGAGGAGACGGCGGGCGTCGCCATTTCGGTCCCCGCAAACGGGCAGGGCTACGACAGCCGCCTGTGGAAGCAATATGTCGGCGACGTGGCAACGCGCACCGACGTGCAGGAGAGCCAGAGCACGATAGCCCTTTACGAGAATATCGAGGCGATAGATCTAAACGCGCTCACGGTCGACGACTACACCGCAGTGCTCTCTTACCGCAGACTTTACAATCTGCTCGACAGCGACCAGATGGCGTTTATCCCCGCGGATTTCGTCACCAAACTCAACGCCGCCGTCGCAAGGGTGACCGAGTTGTATAACGCCGCTCACCCCGAACTTTCGCAGAATACCTCGGCGGTCGACGGAGGCAACGAAGTCGTCGCTTCGATAGTCGAAATCGAAAACGTACAAAACAATACTTCGGCGGGCGGAATACTTGCGGCGATAGCTTCGGTTGTTGCGGCGATCGCAATAGCGGCGTTCGCGGCAAGGGGGAGCAGAAAGTCATGAAAAAGCGTTTTGTAATTTCCCTGTTGATAGCCATAGCCGGCACGGCGGGCATATTTGCGGCGTGCGCGGGTTCGTGCGCGGGTTGCGCGGGCGAAACCACCTATAAGTTGACCTTCGATTCAAGAGGTGGAACTCAGATACCCGAGGCTTCCTACGCCGCGGGGCAGACGGTCTCCCGCCCCGACGATCCCGAAAAGGACTACTACACTTTCGACAATTGGTACAGCGACGAGGAGTGTACCAAGCCCGCGTTCACCGCGGAATACACCTTTGTAATGCCCGAGGGCGACGCAACGCTCTACGCCAATTGGCTGGGGCTTACCACCTCGCGCATCGATTTCGATTCGGACGGCGGAACGGCGGTCGACTCCATAGTCGAGTTTTCGGGCAAGCCCGTCTCCGAGCCGCAGGCTCCCACCAAAGAGGGGTATGTGTTCGGCGGCTGGACGCTCAACGGCGTTCCCTTCGGCTTCGACAGAATGCCCGAAGAGTCGATAACCTTAAAGGCGCAGTGGAACAACGATTCCAACTATGCCTATATGACCTATGTAATTAACGAACAGACTTACGCCGTAGTACCCGTTAAAAAGGGCGAAAGCGTTACAAAGTTCGAACCCGACCTCGGCGATGGCATACTTCTCACCGATTGGTTCAGCGATTCAAGATATAACCAAAGATATACTTTCGGCAGACCCGCGGCCGCCGATACGACCCTTTATGCGCAGTCGTACAGCGACGGCTTGCAGATATCGGCGGGCTCGGTAACGGGCTACACGGGCGGTTCGAAGGTAATAATCCCCAAGTTCTATGAGGGTCAGCAGGTAACCTCCATTGCAAGAGACGCGTTTTTGAACAACGACAAGGTAGTGGAGGTTATACTGCCCGACAGCGTTAAAACGATAGGCGCGAACGCCTTTTCGGAGTGCAATTATCTCTTCGAAATAAACCTCGGCGAAGTGAGCAGGATCGACGCCTCTGCGTTCTACTCCTGCAACAGGCTCAGAAATATCGGTTCGCTCGAAAACGTAAGCGTTGTAAGCGAAAGCGTCTTTTCGGGCTGTTCTGACCTGCGTTCGGTGAAGTTCTCCCCGAGGCTTCAGTCGATAGGCGATTACGCCTTTTCGGCTTGCTCGAGGCTGACTTCGGTAGACCTCGGTTCAACGGTTACGGCGATAGGCAACTACGCTTTCTCCAACTCGGGCATAACCGCGTTCAACATTCCCGCAAGCGTGCGCACCATGGGCGAATGTGTGCTCGACGACTGCAAGTCGCTCTCCGCCGTAACGTCGGCAAGCAGCGCGTTTGCGGTCGAGGACGGCAACCTCTACAAGGTATCGGGTGAAACGAGATCGCTTTACAGATACGTCTCCAAAAACGAGGAGTTCACCCTGCCCGAGGGCGTGAGCTCGGTCGAAAACGGGGCGTTCTCGTCGAGCGCGGTCAAAACCCTTGAATTCGGCGCGGGCGTAACGTTGAAGCAGGGCGCGCTCAAAGGGGCGGACAAACTCGTAAACCTCACGCTTTCGGCGTTCCCCCAAAGCGGCGGAATAGCTTACTATTTCGGCGAAGCGGCGGGCGGCAACGGCACGGGATATGTGCCCGCGACCCTTAAAACCGTAACTTTGACGGGCGAAGTAACTTCCCTTCCCGCGTACGCCTTTTACGGCTGTACGGGGCTTGAAGAGGTAGAGGGCATCGACAACGTGGTATCGATAGGCGATTACGCCTTTGCATTCACCGCGATAGAGAATATAGTGCTGGGCGCGAACTTCACCACGTTTGCGGGCGACAACCCCGCCCACGTGTTCTACGGCGACACGGCCCTTACCGCGATCCTTATAGACGAGGCTTCGGGTTGCAGATACAAGAGCTACGACGGCTGTCTTTATTCTTCCGATTTCAAGAACCTTGTCTGCGTTCCCGCGGGCAAGACGGCGATAATGTTCGCGGAGGGCGTTCAGAAGATAGTTACCGACGCGTTCGCGTACAGCTCGGTAAAGATCGTCAATGTTCCCCAAACGGTAACGCAGATCGAGAGCGGTGCGTTCAGATTTTCGGCAATGACCGAACTTACGGTATCGTTTATCGGCGGTTCGGCGGGAGCCAACAACTACATGCCCTATATCTTCGGCGCGAGCGTTACGACGAGCGACGGCGAGGACGATCTGAACGACAACCACTTTATCTCCACCACGCTCACAAAGATAACGTTGAGGAACGATATAACCGCCGTTCCCGATTTCGCGTTCGCGTATATAACCAACCTCAAAGAGGTCGAAACGACTTCGGGCAGCAATATTACAAAGATAGGCAAATACGCCTACGCCGCAACGGCTGTCGAGGACTATAATTTCGATGGCATAACCGAAATTGCCGAGGGCGCGTTCATAAGCTGTTCTTCGCTTACGGAAGTGATAATTCCCGGCAGCGTTCAGACCATCGGCGATGCGGCGTTCGCATACTGCCGCTACATTTCGAAAGTCGAACTTCTCGACGGCGTGACCGCGATAGGCGAGGGCGCGTTCCTCGCTTCCCGCTCGATATACGTCGGCACGAGCGGCTCGTCTTACAGATACAACAGCTCGCTTCGCGAGGTAATAATACCCGCTTCCGTCACGTCGATAGGCGGCAGTGCGTTCGCCTACGCGGGAATGACCTATTCCACGGCTTTGGGCGGCGTATACGAGATGAACGAGGACTTCACTCTGACTTTCGACTCCGAAAACATAGATACCCTCGGCGACTCGGCGTTCTACCACTCGGCGTTAAAGACGATAAATTTGGGTTCTAAACTCACCTCGATAGGCGCGCGTGCGTTCGAAGCGTGCCCTCAGCTCGAAACCGTCACCCTCGGTTCGGGCGAAGCCATGCTTGAAGGAACGCTTACGATAGGCGCGATGAGCTTTGCAGATTGCGAAAAACTTAAAGCAGTTGTAATATATTCGGAGACCGTTCCCACGGTAAACACCAAAATCGAGGACGACGAAGCCGAATACAGGAATTTCGTCAGAGGTTCTTACGACTGCCTTATATACGTTCCCGCAGACAGCGTCGAAAGCTACAAGCAAGCCGAAAGCTGGAGCGAGATGAAAGAAAAAGTAAAGTCGGTAGAGGAATACGATGAGGCATAACAGGCTCAAAAGGAATATTCTGATCGCATTGCTGGCGGTCGTTGCGGGCGTATGCACGCTCACGGCGTGCAGCGGAAACTTTACGCTTTCGCCCGACAAGGTGATAGACAGAGGGTATTCGAACATAGTCACCCTCGACTATCTGGGCGGCGCGATCACCAATAACGGCAACAACCCTTCGGACGTGGCTAAGCTCTACGTCAAGCCCGACGCGCTCATCTCATACGAAGGTCTTGTAAAGCAGAATCTTATCCCCTCAAAAGAGGACTACACCCTCGTAGGTTTTGCCGAGGGCGAAGAGGAGGGCGGCGTCGTCAACTACAAAAAGGATGTAAACGGCAACACCGTGTTCTGGAACTTCGAACAAGACAGGGTAAGCGGCGATCTGACGCTGTTTGCCGTATGGCAATTGAGGTTCAGACTCGATATCTACAACGTAGACGACACTCCCAACTCCAAGATATACGTGGACACTGGCTCGAACTCCGTCGAAAAAACCAAGCTCGACTCGGCGTTGAAAGACGTATCGGGCTACACCAATTTAAGAGAATACTACTACGACAGCGCGTGCACACAGCCCGTGGAGTTCCCCTACACGCATAAACTTCAAACGGGCGCGGAGGTCGAAAGGGTATACGTTAAGAGGATAGAGGGCACGTACACGCTCGTATCTTCCACCACCGAATTCCGCAACGCCATGCGCGGCGGCACAAGCATGTACCTTACGGCGGACATAGACTTTGCCGAAGAGGACACGTCGGTCAACGTAATAACCAACTACGCGGGCACGATAGTCGGCAATAACCGCACCGTAAAGAACTTTGCCGTAAGCTACTCCGATACGGGCGTGGGACAGCAGAACTACGGACTGTTCCGCCGTCTGGGGGCTAACGCAAAGATAAGTAATATAACCTTCGAGAACGTAACCATAACCGTCACCCACAGGGGCAACCCTTCAAAGGTAAACATGGGCGTGCTCGCGGGTCAGGCAGACGGATCGGCTCCTTGCGAAAACGTTACCCTTAGAAATGTAAATATCACGTTCTCGATGCCCAATTTGGGAAGTAGCGGAGACAGAGGTATATTTATAGGTAATGTGTTATACAACAAGAGCGAGCTTGGCGGACCTTTCGCAAATATCGTGTGCGGCAACAAAGAGACGCTTTCGGGCGTAACGTGCGAGAGCTGTTCTCTGTCACAACAAACGACCTGAAATATGGTTTGAAATAAATAAAAATTACAGGAGATATATATGCGCAAAAAGAACATTAAAAAGAAATTGGCGTTGGCGGCGTGCACCGTGCTCGCCTGCGTAACGGCAGTAACGTGCTTGCCCGCATGCTCGGGCGACGCGATCACCGAAGATACGCCATTGAGAATTTCCACGGACGCACTCGACGGCGTTTTCAACCCCTTCTTCTCAACGTCGGGCGCGGACAGCTCGGTAGTGGCGCAGACCCAGATTTCCATGCTTGCGACCGATAAAGACGGCAATATCGTTGCGAACGCCGACGATTCGCCCGAAGCCGTTGCCAACGGCGCACAGCCCACGGTCGTCTCGCATTATTCGAGCGTTACCACGGGCAGCAAGGAAGTAAACGGCAACGACTACGACAACTACTACACCACTTACTACTTCGCCA
This sequence comes from uncultured Clostridia bacterium, assembly GCA_947629515.1. GTDB lineage: Bacteria > Bacillota > Clostridia > Christensenellales > Borkfalkiaceae > Coproplasma. The sequence continues at coordinate 36,780 of CANRDY010000058.1, read as the reverse complement.
TAAAGGACAACATCAAGTTCAGCGACGGCGTGCCTCTCACTATACACGACGTGCTCTTCAACCTGTATATGTATCTCGACAGAGCGTATTCGGGTTCTTCCACCATGTATTCCACCAAGATAAAGGGCTTGCAGAGATACAGAACGCAGACGGAAGACGAAAACCAGCAGGAGCAGATCGACAACCTGTTCACGCAGTATGCAAGAACGATTATGCAGAACATAGTCGAGTGGGCTGACGAGGACGCGGGCAACCCTATGTCCGATCTTAATAATTCATATGAATTTGATGAGGGACTGCGCTCGAAAACATATATGGAATATATAGAGCAGTCAAAGAGTTATTTCAAGGAAGAGATGAACACCGACTGGGCTTCGGCGGAAGGTTCTGTAGACTCCGAAAGCTACAAGGAAATGGGACTCACCGAGCCTTGGCAGATCTTTTTGCAGATGTATAGTGAGATTGAAGTTCAAAGAAAGTCTCGTCCTGACGGCAGTCATTATTACGAACCAATTCAATATAATGGCTGGGACAGCAAGAGTCATAACAAAGATGATATTATAAACGAAATTTTCAATAACTTTTATAGTACCAGTTCGCCTACCGGGTTCAAGGACAGCATGAGGAAACTGTTCGGCTATAAATATGCGACATCTCAAACTATTGAAGAGTATATCGCCTCCGACCTTATGGGCAAATACTTTGCCGATACGGGCATAACCTACAAGAACGTTTCGGGTATAACCGTAGAAAAGATGAGCAGTATACCCACGCAGACGGGTACGCCCATAAATCTCGGCAAAGAGCTTGACGTTCTCAAAATAGTCATCGACGGCGTTGACCCCAAGGCTATCTATAACTTCAGCTTCGAAGTTGCGCCTCTGCACTATTATTCCACCCCCGAACTTGTCGAAAAGGCAATGGCGGCGGACGTTTACAGTGCGGAATGTGCCGACTTCGGCGTAGAGTACGCCAGCGCGGACTTCATGAACAGCGTAAGGCAAAAGCTCGTGCCCGTCGGCGCGGGTCCTTACAAGGCGAACGTCTCCGATCCCAACGCTTCGAACGCGCTTGCCGATTTCTACAACAACAGCATAGTCAACTTCGTCCGCAACGACGATTTCGTTCTGGGTCAGCCCAAGATCAAGTACATTCAGTACAAGACCATTTCGTCCAACCAGAAGTTCGATATGGTAACGGGTAAAACCAAAGAAATAGACTATGCCGATCCCAACGCCACGCAGGACAATATCAACAGAGTGAAGAATATGAAAACCAACGGCGAGGGGATAGATTTCGAACAGGTTTCCAACCTCGGCTACGGCTATATAGGCGTAAACGCCAGATACGTTAAGGATATCAATATCCGTAAAGCAATAATGACGGCGTTCAACCCCGATCTTGCCATAGCGTACTACGGCGGCGCGGCAAGCCCCATTTACCGTCCCATGTCCATAGAGAGCTGGGCTTATCCCACGGGCTGCAAGAGCGTATTCTGGGGCGACACCCAGTTCGCCACCTCCGACGAGTTCAAAACTGCGGCAATAGCGGCGGTCAAACCGCTCGTACAGGCAGCGGGCTTCACCAATCCCAATTCAAACGGCACTTTGCAGAATGCGGCGGACGACACCCTTAAATACACCTTCACCATAGCGGGCGACACCGAGGATCACCCCGCGGCGCAGACCCTTCGTCTTGCGGCGGAGATCCTCAACGAGTGCGGCTTCGAAATAACCGTTACCAAGGATTCGAACGCGCTCAGAAAGTTGCAGCAGGGCACGCTCGAAGTGTGGGCGGCGGCGTGGTCGTCGACTATCGACCCCGATATGTATCAGGTCTACCACATGGACAGCAAGGCTACTTCGGTGCTCAACTGGGGCTATAACGCCATATTGAACGACACCTCGTATTACTATCAGGAATACGATATAATCGAAAAACTTTCGAGGATAATCGATCAGGCGCGTGAAATAGACGACAAAGAAGCGCGTAAGGAAATGTACAGCACCGCTCTCGACTATGTAATGGATCTCTACGTGGAGTTCCCTCTCTATCAAAGGGATAACCTCTTCGTATGGAACACTTCGGTAATAAAGAACGAGTCGCTTCACCTCGAGGACGTAACGGCGTTCAGAAGCCCTCTTTCGAACATCTGGCAGGTAGAACTCAACATTTCCAAGTAAGCGGGTAATATCCCAAATAAACAAGGAATATCCAAATGACAATAAAGTATCTTGTAAAGAGGATCTTTTACGCAATTTTATCTTTGCTCGTGGTCTCTTTGATATTGTATATCCTTATGCGTTTGCTGCCCGTCGACTACATCGACAGAATGGTGGCGGGCATGGGCAACGGTACCGAAATAACGCCCGAGCAGATACAGGAGCTTAAAGCCATTTACGGGCTTGACGACAACTCGTTCGGCGGCATAATTTCGGGCTACTTCAATTGGCTCGGCAACGCCATTCAGGGCAACCTCGGCATGTCGTTCTGCTATAACGAACCCGTGACCGACGCTATACAGCGTTACATGTGGCAGTCCTTTGCGGTTGCGATAGTGGCGTTCGTGCTCGAATATATAATTGCAGTGCCTCTCGGCGTAAAAGCCGCAACAAGCCAATACAGCGTATACGACTACACCATAACCGTTATAACCGTAATCGGCATTTCGTTGCCCTCGTTCTTCGTGGGAACCATACTCATTAAGATCTTTGCGACCGACTTGGGCTGGTTCCCCGGGCAGGGAACGCTGTCCGACGCAAACCTCATGGGCTTTGCGCGGGTGGGGGATATGCTCTATCACATGATCTTACCCATGATAACGATAGTGCTCATCTCCCTCGGCGGCATAATGCGCCACACGCGTACCAACACACTCGAAGTGCTCAACGCCGACTACATAAGGACGGCAAGGGCAAAGGGACTTTCGGAGCGGACGGTCGTATATAAGCATGTTTTCCGCAACACAATGATACCCCTCGTCACCATGATGGCGGGGCTGTTGCCGGGACTTTTCGGCGGAATGATGATCCTCGAAGAGGTGTTTGCGTTCGACGGCATAGGTCGTATTTCCTATCAGGCGATGCAAAACGGCGACGTGCCCTTCATAATGGGCTATATGATGTTCTTGGCAATTCTGACGGTTATAGGTACGTTTTTGACGGATATAGCCTATATGCTTGTAGACCCTCGGGTCAAGCTGGAAAAATAAAGGAGCTACGATGGAAGACAACACAAACGTTGCGCCCGAAAACGAGAGCGTCGAAAGCGACGAACAGCAATCCCTTTCCGACAAGGTAAGGGTAATTGCTCCGTGGAAGCTCGTCGTCAAACGCTTTTTCCGTTCGAAGCTGTCGATAGTGGGACTTGTTATAATAATTCTGATGTTCCTTTTCAGCTTCGTCGGACCCGTGTTCACGGGCTGGGGCGAAACCGAAGTCGACCGCAACCTCGCGCCCGTTACCTATTCGGAATACGACGTGTCGGAGGACGTAATATACGTCAAAGAGTTCAGGACCGACTGGGCTAAGCTCGCCGCGCCCTTCTCGCGCAGCAGCGACGGCAGAGTGCACGTTCTCGGTTGCGACAAAGAGGGCATGGACGTGCTCACAAGGCTTATGTACGGCGGCAGGATCTCGCTCACTTTAAGCCTTATGGTCGTGTTCGTCAACACCCTTTTGGGAATGATAATCGGCGGACTTGCGGGCTATTTGGGCGGAGGCTTCGACATGGCGATGATGCGAATAATCGACATCATCAACTGTATTCCCCAACTGCCGATAATGCTTATAATAAGCGCGTTGCTCGACGAGTACAAGCTGGACGAACAGTTCAGAATTTACGTGCTGTTGGGCGCGTTGACTATCCTCAGCTGGACGGGTATCGCGCGGCTCGTCCGAGGGCAGATACTATACTTGCGCGAACAGGAATTTATCGTAGCGGCGGAGGCGGGAGGATTCTCCACGCCGCGCAAGGTGTTCAAGCACCTTATCCCCAACATTATCCCGCAGCTGATAGTTTCGATGACGCTGTCGCTCGGCAACATAATCCTGTTTGAAGCCACGCTCTCTTACTTAAACCTCGGCGTTCCCTATCCTCAGGCGAGCTGGGGCAAGATGGTCAACCTTGCAAAGGATACCGAGATACTGTCGACCGCTCCGTGGGTATGGGCGCCGTCGGGCGTAACCATAATTTTGTCGGTTCTCGGTTTCAACTTTCTCGGCGACGGTTTAAGGGACGCATTCGACCCTAAGATGAAGAAATAAAATGAGCGAAAAAAAGACGTTTATACAAAAAATAAAGTCGAAGATCGATGACTTGACCCATAAGAACGACGAGCACTTTATCTCGGGTAAGGAAGCCCGCAAGATCTCGCGCGACAACGCGCGCATCACCCGCGCTTACGAAAAGAAGAAAAAGCGCAAGTTCGTCAACGAGAGCGAATATCTCGCGCATATGCGCGACGAGGACAACATTCTCGAGATCGACGGCTTGCAGACCTACTTTTTCACCGACGCGGGCGTTTCGAAAGCCGTCGACGGCGTTACTTTCGACATACCCAAGCGTTCGGTAGTCGGCGTGGTGGGCGAATCGGGTTGCGGCAAGAGCGTCACTTCGCTCTCCGTAATGCAGCTTGTGCAGGGACCGATAGGTCAGATAGTGGGGGGAAGCATACGCTTTAAGACCCGCGACTACGTAAAGGGCGCCGACGGCAAGTACATTCCCGTATACGAGTACGAAGAAAAGGACGGGGAGCGCGTTGTAAAGACCGCGCCCAGGCTCGACAAAAAGGGCAAACCCGTGCTCGACAAAGAGGGCAACCCCGTTCTCGAAAAGGTACAGGCTAAGGACAAAAACGGCTTCCCCGTGTACGAGATGGAAGACAAGGTGTACGATATAGCCAAAATGCCGCTCGGCGAAATGCGCAAGATACGCGGTAAAGAGATATCGATGATATTTCAGGAGCCGATGACTTCCTTGAACCCCGTGTTCACGATAGGCAACCAGCTTGACGAGGTCGTGTTGTTGCACACGCCCGGGGTAGACAGGGCGGGCGCGAAAGAGCGTTCCATAGAAATGCTCAAAATGGTCGGCATAGCCATGCCCGACAACATATACACGCGCTACCCGCACGAGCTTTCGGGCGGAATGAGGCAGAGGGTAATGATAGCAATGGCGCTCGCCTGCAACCCCAAACTCATAATAGCCGACGAGCCTACGACCGCGCTCGACGTCACGATACAGGCGCAGATACTCGAACTTCTGCGCGAGATAAAGGAAAAGGTCGATGGTTCCATAATGCTCATCACGCACGATCTGGGCGTTATAGCGTCCATGGCGGACTACGTGGTGGTAATGTACGCGGGCAGGGTCATAGAAAAGGGCACGGTCTACGATATTTTCGACAACCCCCTTCACCCCTACACCGTGGGCTTGCAGAAGTCGAAGCCCGTCATAAACAAGAACACCGACCAGCTTTACAACATACCCGGCAACGTGCCCAACCCCATAGATATGCCCGACTACTGTTACTTTAAGGACAGATGCGGCAAGTGCACAAAGGCGTGCTCGGGCGATTATCCCGCACTCAAACAAGTGAGCGAAACGCACTTCGTAGCGTGCCATCTGTATGACGGAGAAGAAAATGGATAACAAAAATTCACAACTTTCCGACGACGAAATAATCCTTAAAGTCGACGATCTGTGCAAATATTTCGTGCTCGACAAGGATCTTTTGGGCAGACCTTCGAAGATATTGAAGGCTGTCGACGGGGTTTCGCTTTCGATACGCAAGGGCAAAACGCTCGGCATAGTCGGCGAATCGGGCTGCGGCAAGACCACCCTCGGCAGAACGGTTCTGCAACTGCACGAGCAGACTTCGGGCAACACCTTTTATAACGGCAGAACTTACGCGGGCGTTGCGCCCAAATATTTCACCCGTACCGTCAAAAACGCCGCCCGCCTCAAAAAGAGCCAATTCGACGAGGAAGTCAAAGCAAGGATATTCGCGGACAAACTTTCGGAAGTCACCGCGCGCTACGAGCAGGTAAAGGCGGAGACCGAAAAAGCCGAAGAGGAGGCAAAAGCCCAACTTTCGGAACTCGGTTCGCCCTTTGAAAATATCGAGCTTGCAAACTTCAAAAAGGCTCTCAAAACGGCGAGCAAGGAGCAGGCTGAAAAGGCAAAGCTCATCTACGCGCCCGTAAAGACCCTTTACACCCAAAGGAGCAAACTCAAAAAGGAGCGTGCGCGCGCGGAGAGCGCGGCGGGCAACGCCGCAAGGCTTGCCAAAATGCACTTTGTGAACATAGTCAGCGTGCTCGGCGGGTTTATAGTTCTCGACGACGAGGCTTATGCAAAGTTCGAACCGTTGATCTTGAAAAAGCTCGAAGCCGACAAGACCGTTCTCAAACTCACCAACAAGCGCGACGCCGCCCAACGCAGGTTTGACAAGGCGAAATCCGCGCAGGAAAAGCGCACCGACGGCGGAAGTTCCTCGGCGGAGAGCAAAACCACAAAGGCGAAAGCCGCCCTCGAAACGGCGGAAGAAGATTTGAAAACCGCCACGGAAGCGCGCGACGGGTACGTTCAAAAGATAGAAGAGCTTAAAGCCGAAAACGCCTCGGAGCAGTTCGACAACTGCGAGAAGTTAGCCGAAAAGGGCGTCGACCTCGCAAGGCTCAAATATAAGGAAATGCGCCGTCTGCGCCGCGACCTTCAGATAATTTTTCAGGATCCCTATTCCTCGCTCGACTCGCGCATGTCGGTCGGCGAGATAATAGAAGAGGGCATAATAGTCCACAAGCTCATTCCCGACGCGGTCAAAAGAAAGGAATACGTGCTCGACATAATGCGCCGTTGCGGCTTGCAGGATTACCATTACGACCGCTACCCCCACGAATTTTCGGGCGGACAGAGACAGCGTGTGTGCATAGCCCGCGCGCTTGCGTACAACCCCGAGTTCATAGTCTGCGACGAGCCCGTATCGGCTCTCGACGTGTCGGTTCAGGCGCAGATAATAAACCTTTTGAGGAAGTTGCAGAACGAACTCAACCTTACGTATCTGTTCATCTCGCACGATCTTTCGGTCGTTCAGCACATATCCGACGACGTAGGCGTTATGTATTTGGGCAACCTCGTTGAGTTCGGTTCGAAAGAGGATCTCTTTTCGAACCCCATGCACCCCTACACCAAGGCGTTGCTCTCGGCAGTCCCCATGCCCGATCCTCACGCCACGATGAACCGTATAATTTTAGGCGGAGACATACCCAGCCCCGCCAATCCCCCGCAGGGCTGTAAGTTCCACACGCGCTGTTCGCAGTGTATGGACATATGCGCAAAGGTGACGCCCGTGTTCAAGGACTACGGCGGCGGGCACAAGGTAGCGTGCCACCTGTATTCGCAGGAAGTCGAAGAGGAAGAGGATTACAGCGGCGGATACCTCGACCGCGAAAAAATCAAACAAGCCGCTCTCGAACATGAAGAAAAAAAGAAATAAGCCCGAGGACTACGACGACGGGCGGACGATAGCCAACATGAACGTGGAGGGCATGCCGTGGTACGAGCCCGAGGAAGTGCGCAAGAACCGCGAAAGCCTTAAAGCCGAAAAGCCCACCCGCAAAGAAAAGCGCGCGATGATCCGCGGCGCGTTCGCGGCTACGTTGCCCTTTTTATTCGCCATTCTGATCTCGGTCTCAATCGCCTTTCTCGTCGTTTGGCTGTGGCTCAATTGAACTCGGTCTTTCACGGGCTTAAATAAAAACAATAAGATAATTTATGTGAACTCCCGCCCGCGGCTTTTTGCCGCGGGCGGGAGCCGTTTTTTGACGGGGACGGGGTGAGTTTTTAAAAATTGCGTAAAGTTTATGTGAATATATTTAAAAATTCCGCATATTTATGCGTTTATAAATTTTACCCGCCCAAATCGGGCAAAAAGTTTATAATTTAAGTGTAAATTTATGCGATTTTCGGTTAAATAAACTTGACTTTGATATTTTGCAATATTATAATAATTATATATTTTCATAGGCTGGAAGCGGTATATTCGTAAAAGATTTTGCCGCCCGAAATATGAAGATCAAGGCTCTGCGACCAACCGACGGCTCGGCTCGACCGCCCCGAAAAGCGGTTCACCCCAAATAAAACGGTTCAGCCCAATTTAACGGTTCGAACGGAAAAAGAGGCGAAAGGCGCGCAAGCCGAAAGAATTTGCAAAAAAGGTAAAAGATATATAAAGGAGAACAAAACATGAGACGTAAGCTGATAATGTTGCTTATGGCAATCGTCGCAGTTTTCGGAGTACTGGGGATAATGTCCGCCTGCGCTCCCGAAGAGCAGCCGGATCCCGAGCCCACTGCCGAAAACGGCGAGTACTATTGCGACATAGGTACGCAGCGCAACACGCTTGAACTTATCAAAGGTTATAAGTTCACCTGGAACGTAGCGGGCGAAGAGAAGTCGGGCGATTATTCGCTTGACGGCGCCGCTATGACCTTCACGTTCGACGGCGGCACGGTCGCCGCGACCTACAGAAACGAGACCGTCCAGATGAACTATAACAGCGTGGACTACAAGTTCATCCGTAAGGTCGAATACACCGTTCACTTCGATTTGAACGGCGGCTCGGGTGAGATACCCGACGCAACGGTTCTTAACGGAAAAACGGTGACGAAGCCCGCGACCGATCCCACGAAAACGGGTCAGACCTTTGTAGACTGGTATACCGATTCCACCAATTTCAGCGGGACTTATTATTCGTTCACCCGTCCCGTTACGGGCAATCTTACGCTGTATGCGCGTTACGTCGATCCGGCAGACCCCGAATTCGATGTAACATATAATACTCTCGGCGGCGACGCTATCGCGAGCACCAGAACCAAGGGCGGCAAGGTATTCAACCTTCCCGAAGCCCAGAAGGCTGACGCAACCTTTACGGGCTGGTGGGTCAGCATGTTTGACTCTGCCGACAAGCTCAGCTATCAGTACACCGAGGATATGGCTCTTGCCGAAAATACCACGCTCTTTGCGGTATATAACGACGAGGCTATGCCCGTATCCGTTTCGGCGGACGGCGTAACCTGGGCTTCGCAGGGTTTGAACAAGAGCTACTCCGTAGAGATTAAAACCGCCGCGGGCACGGTAATTGCAAGCGAAAGCGGCATAGGAAACGCTCAGTTCCCCTTCAGCTTCGCCGAGCACGACGAGGGCGAATATGTCGTCACCGTGTCCTGCGAAGGAACCGAGGAGAGCACTACGGCTTACTTCAACAACAAGGCTCTCGCAAGGGTTTCCTCGTTCAAGGTAGAAGAAAACACCCTTATCTTCAACGGCGTTGAAAACGCTACCAAATATTATATAACCGTAAATTGCGGGCTGGCGGGACACCGCAACGTGCACACCAAACTCGCTTTGGACGGCACGAGCTATAACTTCTCCCGTTGCGACATGGGCGACGACGGCATAACCTTCACGGTATACGCCGAGGCAGACGGCTTTGCGTCGTCCGTTTCGAGACCCTACAACTTCACCAGAACGCTTGCGGCGGTCAGCGGACTTTCCGCAGACGGCAACGCCGAAAAGGTAAGCTGGAGCGCGGTTGCGGGCGCGGAGTCGTACGAAGTCAAAGTAACCAAAGACGGCGCGGCTGTGGTTGAACCCACCAACGTCGGCGCGGCTACCGAATTTGACATGAAGTACCTCAACGCGGGTACTTACAGCATAGAAGTCACCCCCAGGGCGAGGAACTGGAAGTCTCCCGCCGCGGCGGCTTTAAGCTACACCAAGAGCAGACTTGCCACCCCTCGGAACCTCACGTTCACGGGCGGCACCACGTTCGGCTGGAACGAGGTCGAGGGCGCGAACAACACATACACCCTCACCGTAGACGGCGCGGCGCACGAAGTAACGGGCACGAGCGCAGATCTTACGACCTACTTCGGCGCGACCAAGAGCCACACCGTATCGGTAAGCGCGGGCACGGGCGCGGCGGCGAGCCTTCCCTCCGAGGAAGTAACTTTCTCGGATACGATCTCCGCGATCGTTTACAAGGACGGCGAAGTAAGCTGGACTCCCGTATTCGGCGTTACCCAATATCAGGTAAAGGTAACTTCGGACGTAGTTCCCACCGCCGAACCTCAGACGGTGGAGGGCTTCTCCGCGAAAGTTGCCCTCAACGGCAAAAACAACACCATAACCGTAACCCCCGTGGGAGCGGAGGCTTCGGGCAACAGCATAACCGTAACGGCGTACAAGGTAACTTTCCACGTCGAGGGTTATAACGTTGCCGAAGTCGATCCCCAATACCTTGCCGACGGCGACCGCGTCGAGTTCGTAAGCGATATAGTAAAAGACAGCTTCACGTTCGACGGCTGGTACACCGCACCCAACGGCGTAAAGGGCGAGGGTCATCTGTACGACTCGTACTATTTCACCGACAAGACCGATATCGAACTGTACGCGGGCTTTACCCCCGACGTCATTCACATCGCGCTCCACGGCGGATCGTGGGCGACCGAAGAACCCGGCGTTGCCGACGTTGACTTCGAATCGTTGCTCGAACTCCCCGTTCCCGAATCCTCCGACGTTCGTTACGTATTCGAGGGCTGGTATACGGCTCCCGACGGCGGCGGCGTGAAGTATGCCGACTATCGCGGCAAGAGCAGCGAACCTTTCACCAACAAAGCCGTAACCGATCTGCACGCCCACTGGGCAGAGGTATTCACCTTCGACGCGGTATCGGGCGGCTATGCGGTCAGCAAGGGCACGGGCACTAACCTGCTTAAAGAAATAACGGTACCCGAAACCTACCTCGGTCAAACCGTCGTAAACGTTTCCTCTTTCGCCGATTGCAACAATGTCGAAACGATAAACATTCCTTCGAGCGTAAGGCACATAACGATAGGCGCAGACGCGCTTGCGTTCTCGGGCTGCTCGTCGCTCCGCGCGGTCAACATAGTTCCCGCAACGATGGCTGTCACCGACGAATATTATAAGTCTGTCGACGGCGTGCTCATCGCGCTCGATCCCGAAAGCGGCGCACAGTCGCTTGCGTACTTCCCCATCGGCAAGAACGTCGGAATTTATCAGGTTCCCGACGGCGTGCAGGTAATACTCGCAAGGGCGTTCTACCGCGTTTCGGGCATCACCGAAGTCAGAATACCCTCTACCGTCGTCACGGTACAGACCGAGGCGTTCCGCCTTTGCTCCAACATACAAAAAATAACCTTCGACAACGACATAAGCGCGTCCAAAACCAGAACGTCTGCTCTCGCCATGCAGAAGAGCGCGTTCTACTCGCTCACGTCGCTTAAGGAAGTGACCCTTCCCGCGAAGATGTCGTCGATAACCACGTACAGCGACGACGTAGCCAACCTCACGTTCCGTTCGTGCTCGTTGCTCGGAACCATCAACGTAGTCGGCGACACGGGCGCGGCGGGCGAATACTGCTCTATCGACGGCGTGCTTTGCAAATGGCTTGCAGGCAGCACAAAGGAGCTGGTATTCTATCCCACCGCAAAAGACGGCACCAACGTCAGGATCCCCACGGGCGTATCCTCGATAGGCTCGCACGCGTTCAGAGACGCCAGCCAGGGCAGCGCGGCTTCCAACAAGAATATTCTCAAAGTAACCATACCGGGCTATGTGACAAACATTAAGTCCTACGCGTTCGCACACGCTTCGGCTCTCGCAACGCTCACTTTCGAGGGTACGGCGAAAGACGTCGACCTTACGATAGGCGAGCAGGCGTTCTACGGTACGGGCATAACCGCACTCACGCTTCCCGAAAACCTCATCAAGCTCGATAAAAACGCGTTCGGTTCAACGAGCAAACTCAAAGAGGTAACCGTCAACAGCGGCGCACCCAAAACGGGCAGCGACGCGGCAAGAACGCTTAACTTTGCGGCAGACGCGTTCGCCACGACTTCCAAGAGCACCTATCTTACCACGGTGCATTTCGGTCAGTATGTGGCAAACATCGATATAGCGGGCGTGTTCGGTTCAAAACTTACCTCCGTAAATATCGATAGTCAGAACACCAACTACTGGTCCGACAGGGAGGGCGTTGTTTACAACGGCGAAAAGACCTCACTTGTATACTATCCCGCGGCAAAGCAGGGCGAATACAACGCGGTCGATACCCTTACGGAGGTCGGCGCGAACGTATTTAAGGATAAGACCAACCTCACGGGCATAACCCTTCCCAAGACGTTGACCTCCATCGCCAACGAAGCGTTCAGAGGATGCAACGAACTTATAAGCATAACGTTCATCGCCGACGCCAGCGGCAACCCCGCTCCGCTCACCATAGGCAACATGGCGTTCAGCGGATGCCGCAAACTTGCAAGCATCGTGCTTCCCGAGCGTACCACAACTATAGGCTCGCAGGCGTTCAAAGACTGCAAACTGCTTACAAGCGTCACCATTCCCAAGTCGGTAACTTCTATAGCTACCACTTCGTACGACGCAAATACCAAGTCTTACCCCAACTATTCGGCATACACGACTATCGAGATATTCGACGGTTGCTCGGCTCTTACGACCATAACCGTAACCGAGGGCAACAAGAATTACGCTTCGAAAGACGGCGTTCTGTACGCAAAGAAAGCCGACTCCGACGAGATAGACGTGCTTCTGTACTGCCCCGTCGGCAAAACGGGTTCGCTCGAGATCCCCAAGACCGTATCCGAGATAAAGTCGTACGCGTTCAAGGATTCGCAGATAGAGACGGTAACGTTCGAAGACGACACGGCGGATCATCTTACGATAGATATGTTCGCGTTCAACAAGTCGACTTCTACCACAGTTTACGAGGGTTGCAAAAACCTTACCTCGGTAAACCTTCCCAAGGGTCTCGAAGTGATAGGCGACATGGCGTTCGCAAGGTGCAACGGGCTCACCGAAATAGAGATCCCCTACACCGTAACGTCGATAGGTCTGGGCGCGCTCATGAAGTGCGCGAAACTTCAGACCATCACGTTCGAAGCGACTCCCATGGAGATCGCAAAGGTCGACCTGCTGATAAAGCCGGGCGCAACCTACAACAGCAACGACTACGGCGCGTTCACGGGAACTCCCGTAAAGACGCTCGAGCTTCCCGAAAGGCTTAAAGAGCTCGGTCACGGCGCGTTCGCGAACTGCACCGAACTCACTTCGGTAACGCTCCCCGCCTCGCTTGAAAAGATCGGCTCGGAGGGCACGTATAAAGTATCTTCTACGTCCACTTACAACTACGGCGGCTACGTGTTCAATAACGACGCCAAGCTGACCACCGTCACCATAACCGACGGCGATGGAGAGAACGCAAGCAAGCTCAAATATATCGGCGATTACGCTTTCTCACACACGGGCATAACCACCTTAACTCTGCCTAAGGGTCTCGAAAAGATACAAGGCAAGTACAGCTTTGCGTACACCCCGTTAAAGACCATCACCTGGAACAACTTAAAGGTAATAGGCGACGACGCGTTCTATCGTTGCTCCGAGCTCGAGGATGTAACTTTCCCCGACGGCTTAACGCAGATCGGCGCGTACGCGTTCGCTTACTCCTCGATAAAGAACTTAACCATTCCCAGCTCGGTAACGTCGATGGTAAATACCGACACGTCGAGCTCGAGCCCTACGCGCGGCTACGCATTTGCTTACTGCGATCAGCTCGAAACGGTTACGTTCCAGGGCGGCTGCCATATAGACTTTATCGAAAACGGCACGTTCGAAAGCTGCCACGCGCTCAGAAGCGTCGACTTCGGCACGGGCAGCACCGTAACAAAGCTCGGACTTTACGCTTTCGAGAACTGCAGAAGCCTTACCACCATAAAAATTCCCGCTTCGGTGACCTTCATAGGCTACAACCACACGACTTCGGGTTTGCACGGTTCAACGTTCAACAAGTGCAGCAGCCTTGCGAGCGTTGAGTTCGAAGAAGGTTCGAAGCTCGAAACCATAACTAATGAATGCTTTGCGGCGACGGGGCTGACCTCGTTCACCTTCCCCAAAATTACCCAACAGAAGGGCGACGACGGCGCAGAAGAAGTAAAGAGCCTGACCCTCGGCAAGAACCTGTTTATGGGTTGCACCAAGCTCACCACCGTTACCCTTTCGGCTTCGGTAACCGACCTTAAGGGCTACGAAAAAGGCAAAGTCGACGGCTACGTGTTCACAATGTGCCCCGCCTTGACCAACATAATAGTGGCGGAGGACAACACCGCTTTCTATTCCGACGGCACGGCTCTCTACACGGCGCAGGCAAAAGATACGGGCAAGGAAAAGGGCACGACGCTCATGCTTGCGTACAGCGAGGCAAAAGACGCGTATCAGGTTGCCGACGGCACGGTAGAGATCTACGCCAACGCCTTTAAGGGTCAGATAGGCGTCACGTCTCTGTCGCTTCCCACCTCGTTGCAGGTAATAGGCGAAAACGCGTTCCTCGATTGCATCAACCTCGCGTCCGTTGAGTTCAGAACGGTATTGGGCGGACAGGAAATACAGCTCGCCACGATAGGCGCAAACGCGTTCAAGAACACCGCTCTCACGACCATCGACCTCAGCAAGACCAAAGTCACTCAGATAGGCGCGAACATGTTCGAGAACACCGAACTTCAAACGATATCCCTGCCCGACGGTCTTACCAAGATAGGCGAAAGCGCGTTCAAGAACACCCCGCTCAAGACCATCGACCTCAGCAAGACCAAACTGACCGAGATAGCGAAGAACACGTTCGAGGGCACGACCGAACTTCAGAGCGTTACCCTTAACGAAACGATTAAAAACATAGGCGAAAACGCGTTCAAGGAATCGGGCTTGCCTACGCTCGTGTTCCCCAAGGACGGCGTTATCGAAACGATCGGCAACGCGGCGTTCTATATGTCCAAATTGCAGTCTATCGACCTTTCGAAGCAGACCAAACTCAAAAACCTCGGCACGGGCAACACTTCGTTCCCTTCGAGTTCGACCCCGACCGTGACCACCAGCGGCATAACCCGCGGCGTGTTTGCGGGTTGCACCGAGCTTACGAGCGTAAAACTTCCCAACTCCATCGAGTTCATAGTTCCCGCGGCGTTCTTCGGATGCACCTCGTTGACGAAGATAGACCTCTCGAACCTCAGCATGTGGACTACTATCAAGGCTAAACCGGGCGGCACGGCGACAGCCACGAACAAGAGTTCGTATATGTTCATGGGTTGCACCAACCTCGAAGAGGTAGATCTTCCCGAAGGGCTTACCCACATAGACGGCTACATGTTCGCCGACTGCTACAAGCTCGACTACGTCAAAGTAGGCGCGACGGGCGTAAGCGGCGCCAAGGGTCACCTCGATTTAAGCGGACTTAACGGACTTGTCATCTTAGGTCAGTATGCCTTCCGCAACTGCGGGTTCTCGACCATAACCATGCCCGCGTTCGACAAGGACAGCAAGATAGGCACGTACGTGTTCGTCTGCAAGGAAGTGGAAGAGGTCTACACCCCCAAACTTACCAAGGTCATCTTCCCCAAGAACGCCATGGCTTCGGGTCAGAACACCTTCCGCGACAGCACCACGCTTCAAACGGTCGAGTTCGCTCCCGACTACAACGGCGAAACGCTCAACACCAACTTGTTCTACGGTTGCACCGCGCTCCAATCGATAACCATCCCCGAGTGCGTCACCAAGCTCGGCAACAGCTTGTTCCAGGGTTGCACGTCGCTTTCGAGCGCGAATATCCCCGGCAGCATAAGCACCGACTCCAACCTGGGAACGGGCTTGTTCAGCGGTTGCACGAACCTTTCCAAGGTAACTTTCGGCACGGGATTCCATGTGACCAAGTTCTCCAACAACATGTTCCTCAACTGCTCCTCTCTTCAGACCATCGATATCCCCGACAGCATAACTTCGTTCGGCTCAAACGTGTTCGAGGGTACGGCTATTACGGAGTTCACCGCGCCCGCCAACTTAACGGCAACGGGTCTCAGCAACTATCTGTTCAGGTACTGCACGCAGCTCAAAACGGTCGACCTCAGCGCATACACCGGCAGCATAATCTATATGAGCATGTTCAACGGTTGCACCGCGCTCGACAGCGTAACTCTGTCCGACTCTATAAAGACCATTCAGGGTTCCGCGTTCATGGGTTGCACGGCTCTTAAATCGATAGACCTCACCAACGTGCAGACGGTTCAGCAGACGGCGTTCCAGGACAGCGGACTTACCGAAGTAACTTTCGGCGACAGCACCACGACGATAGGGTATAACGCGTTTGCGGGCACTCAGTTGAAGCAAGTTCACCTACCTCAGTACCTCAGCTCGTTCGGCTACGGCGTGTTCCTCGGTTGCGACAATATCACCTTCACCTTCGACGGCGGAGAAGATTCGCAGATCATTCTCGAAAACAACGCGTTCTACACCGTCAGCGACGAGGGCGTGATCACCCTCGGCGACGCGAGCGCGGTTCAGAGCGCAGACTTCACCGTAAAAGAGGGAACCCAGATAATCGGCGATAACGCGTTCAAGGGCAACAAGCACATAGGCAAGGTAAACCTCGGCGACGCCGTTACCACCATAAAACAGAACGCGTTCGAGGAGAGCTCGGTAACCGAGATAAGTCTCGATATTCCCGCGCTCACCACGGTGGGTCTGTACGTGTTCAGAAATTGTACCTCCCTTGCGACGGTAACGCTCAAAGAGGGCATGACGATAAGCGACCAGATGTTCAAGGGCTGCACCGCGTTGAAGTCAATTGAGCTGAAAGAGGGTCAGACGATAGGAAGCAACGCCTTCGAAGGCAGCGGACTTCAATCGGTGACCATTCCCGAAAATATCGCAAGCATCGGCAACAACGCGTTCCTTAACTGCATGGAGCTGACCTCGGCGACCGTCAACGGAGATTTGCAGTATGTTCAGATTGCTACGACTGCGACCCCGACCTATCTGTTCGACGGTTGCGAATCGCTTGCAAATCTCACTTTGAACAACGTCACCGTAATCGGCAAGTATTGGTTCAGAAACGCCAAAGCTCTCACCTCGTTCGACATTTCGTCCAACAACATAGTTAAGATAGACGAGCACGCCTTCGAGGCAAGCGGCATAGCGGGCGACTTCACAATTCCCGAAACGGTCGAAACGATAGGCAACAACGCGTTCGCCTACACCGCGGTCACCCACGTTACCATAAACAACGAGTGCGTAGCTTCGGTTCTTTCCAACGGCGACAAATTGCTCGCGACGAACCTGTTCCAGGGTTGCGAATCGCTCAATCAGATAACTTTGGGCGAAGACGTGACTATAATCGGCAACAACTGGTTCCGTGACTGCACGGCTCTCACCGCGTTCACCATTCCCGGGACCGTCGAAAAGATTAACGACTACGCGTTCAGCGGAACGGGCATAACCTCGATAGAGATCCCCACCGACGTGGAAATTCTCAAAGGCGCGTTCGCCGATACCAAGATAAGCGAAGTTACCATTCCCGAAGGTCTCACCTATCTGGGCGACAACGTGTTCGCGGGCGAATCGCTCACCAAGCTCACCATAAAGAGCAGAACGCTCGGCGTTACGTATTCGTCGTCGACTTCGAGCGCGTCCTATATCTATTCGACTTCGGGCGTATCGCAGTTCGGCGGTTGCCCTAACCTCGAAACGGTTATAGTCGAATGCGACTGGTGGTTCTACACCAAAGTATTCGGCAGCAACCCGAAGATGAGCCTCTACATGAAGGGTACGGTTCTTCCTTACACCGCGACCACGCAGGTATACGCCAACGCGTTCGAGGGCTGGACCGAACAGAACAATATCTACTTCAAAGACAGCGAGTACACCGTATCTTCGCTCCTCGGCGTCGATTGGCGTTCGTCCTGCCCCGCAACCTTACATTTCAGTCAAAATATCGACGAGTTGCTCGCGACCGATTAACGCCTCGCCCGCAACAGCGGTAAATTGATTGACATTGTATAAAAAATGTAATATAATTAACTAAACTTAACCTCTGCGGCGCAAAAGCCGCAGAGGTTTAGGCAATTAATGTGTATAAATTTTGAATATATACACATAAAATGGATAAAACTCACGCGCAAATTTTGCGCAAAGGAGCAGACCATGGCAGACGGAAACAAGAACTTGTTTGCAAAGTATCACAAACGCATCGCGCGCGAGGGAGTGATAAAAGCCCTCTTGTGCGGGCTTGTAGTGGGCGGCGGGCTTCTGATAGTTTCGGCGTTCGCACTGTGGCTTGCCGATTTCAAGTACGGAATTTTTGTGGCGTTGGGGCTTGCCCTTTTGGGGGCGGGCATAACCGCGCCCGTGGTTTACGCGACCAAATTCCGCCCCACCACAAAGTCTATCGCAAAGCGCGTCGACGAGCTGGGGCTCGAAGAGCGGCTTTTGACCATGACCGAGCTTGAAAACGACACCTCGTACATAGCCAAGGTTCAAAGGGAGGACGCGGTAAAGGCGTTGAACTCCGTCGACCATATGCTTGTAAAGATAGTCGTTTCGGTCGCGCTTATAGTAACCGCCTGTATCGTCGGGTTCTTCACGCTCGGCATGGCGACGGTCTCTTCGCTGCACTGCGCGGGCATACTGCCCGGCGGAATAACGGCGTTGGGCGGCGGTCCCCGCGCCCGCGTGTTCACCATTAAATACACGGTGGGCGAGGGCAAGGGCGGAATAATCGAGTACACCCCCGAGTTCGACGGCGAAAGCCAAAAAGAGCTTGGTTATTCGGTGAACGAGGGCGAGAGCGCGCCGCAGATCTATGCGGTCGCCGACGCGAATTATGTGTTCATCGGCTGGTCCGACGGCGTTGACGATCCGTACAGACACGACATAGACGTCGACGAGAATATCAGCGTCAAGGCGCTCTTTGCCGCCGTTACGGTGGAAGATCTCACCGAACCGCAGGATAACTTCCAGGACAGCAACTCGGGCAACAACGGACCGCCTCAGGACGGCGAACCTTCCGACGGCGAACCTTCGTCGGGCGACCCCGGCGACGGCGAGCCCTCCCCCGACACGAGCGACCCGAGCGCGTCGGGCTCGAGAGATAAGGCGAGCGACCAGATAAACGACGGCAACACCTACTACGGCGACGAGATAGGCGAGGCGCGCGACGAGGCTAACGACCGGCTCGGCGGCGACAACAACGTGTCCGAAGACCGCAAGGGAGCCGTTTCGGACTATTTCGACTCGCTCGGCAAGGGCAAGGGCGGCGATTAAAGCCCGATATAAAACGTCGGCAAAGCCCGCTGAAAGGGCGGCGGCAGAGCGGCGTTCCCGAAAAACCGCGTTCCCGAAAAAGGCGGCAAAACCCGATTTACTCAAAAGAAAAAGTCAATAATAATTTTTTAAGGATAGATTATGGTAACGGAAAACGACATCAAGCAGTTCAGCGCACAGTGTAACGAGATATTCACACAAATTTCGCGCGATATCATCGGACAGGAAAAAGTAGTGCAGGGCACGGTAATCGCCATGATAGCGGGCGGCAACGTTCTTTTGGAGGGCGTTCCCGGCGTAGGCAAAACAAGGCTTGTAAGAAGCCTCGGCAGAGTATTCGATCTGCCCTTTTCGAGGATACAGTTCACCCCCGACCTCATGCCCGCCGACGTTACGGGTACCAACATTATAGTTAAGGACGACAAGGGAAATTCGACTTTCAGCTTCCAGCCCGGTCCCGTGTTCAGCAACATAATCCTTGCGGACGAAATCAACCGCGCTACGCCCAAAACGCAGTCCGCGCTCCTCGAAGCCATGCAGGAGCACACCGTAACCGTTATGGGCGTTTCGAGAAGACTGAGCGAACCGTTCTTCGTGCTTGCGACGCAGAACCCCATAGAGCAGGACGGAACCTATCCCCTGCCCGAAGCGCAGATGGACCGCTTTATGTTCAAACTCCTCGTTCCCAACCCCGGTTTGGACGAGCTTATGCAGATAGTCAACATGACCCAGAAGACCATGGCGGAAGTTGCCGACAAGGCGTGCAACGGCGAACAGCTGTTGCTCATGCGCCAGACGGCAAACCAGATCCCCGTCGCCGAAGAGGTGTTGAAGTACGCCATGATAATAACTTCGGCTACCCACCCCGACAGCGAGTGCGCCACCGAAGCCTCCAAAAAGTACGTGCGCGTGGGCGCAAGCCCCCGTGCGGGTCAGGCGATAATCTCCGCGGCAAAGGTAATGGCGTTGATCAAGGGCAGGTTCAACGTGGCTTATTCCGATCTGACCGAACTTGCCTATCCCGTTCTCCGTCACCGCATAAAGCTCAACTTCGAAGCGGTTGCCGAGAGAATTTCGGCAGACGAAATTATAACCATGATTTTGGACGAAGTGGACAAAAAATACAAGAAAACTCTATAACACACCCGGAGATGATTAAGTGAAAGTTTCATATTTGAATGACGAGTTTTTCAGCAGGCTGGAAGCGTTGTCATTGAATTTGAAATCGAGCCTTGCCGGTTATTTCGGAGGAAAGCATTTAGTTAAAACGTACGGGCAGACCGTAGAGTTTTCCGACTTCAGGGAGTATCAATTAGGCGATGATATACGTAGGATCGACTGGAACCTTTTCAGCAGGTTCGAAAAGTACTTTTTGAAGCTCTTTACCGATGAAAGGCAGATGCAGGTGCAGATTTTTTTGGACTGCTCGGGCTCAATGGGTAAATTAAGTCCGCAGAAAGCCGCTTATGCCAAAGCCGCCGCCGCCGCATTGGGCTTTTTGGCGGTTCAGAGTATGGATAAGTTGTCGATCAATTTTATGGTCGGCAATACTTCTGTAAATCCTTTTGGGGTAATTATCGGCAAAAACGCCTTTTTCAGAGCCGTTTCGGCTATCGAAGAAATCGAGTTTGCCGACGACGCGGATATAGAAGCGTGCATAAAGAGCTGTCCCGACACGGGCGACAGAAACGGGTTGACCGTTATTATTTCCGATTTCTTCACCGAAAGCAATTGGAAAAAGGCGGTCGACTATTTGTGCTATAAAAAAAGGCAGGTTCTCCTTATTCAGATCGCCACGCCCGAAGAGCTCGATCCCGCGTTCGACGGCAGAATAAACCTCATCGACTCCGAAGCGGTCGATCTTTCCGACACTAAAAACCTCAAAATCAAAATAACCCGCGGCATGCTTGCCGCTTACGCCGAGGCTCTTAAAGATTTCAAAGCGGACATTAAGTCATTCTGCACCAGGCGCGACGCGGGCTTTATAACCCTGTCCACCGATATGCCCATCGAAAAGGTGCTTTTCAGCGAACTTCTGAAGGAGGATATAATGTCGTGAACGCAGTTTTCTCATTATTGATTCCTTTGGGGCTTATAGGGCTTTTGGGCGTGCTCGCGCTCATCATCATCTATCTGATAAAGCCCAACTATTTAACGCGCAACGTCTCGAGTACTTTCGTATGGAAGCTCAGCCTCAAATACAGAAAGAAGAGAGTTCCCATAAACAAACTGAGGAACATACTGCTGTTTATCTGTCAGGTGCTCATTCTCGTCGCCATGGCGTTTATACTTGCCCAGCCCGCGATCGTGCACGAGACGAAGATCTCGGGCAACGACGTTATAGCCATAATCGACTCTTCGGCAAGCATGTACGCCCAGACCATGGGCGAGACCCGCTTTCACAGAGCCGTCGACAAGGCTGCGACCCTCATCGAAAACACGCTCGACGGCGGAGGCTACGGTTCGGTGATAATCGCCGACGACGCCCCCGAATATCTCTTCCGCCGCGCGTCGGCTTCCGACAGCTCCCAGCTCGATATGCTCTACGACCTCAACGAGAACGAGTATGCGTGCTCGTATTCGCGTTCCGACCTCGACGAGGCGATGAAGCTGACGAGCGAAATTATTGCCGAAAACCCCGAAACGCAGATATATGTATACACCGACACGCAGTTCGACTATCTCACCGAAAACAAGAACGTGCACATAGAATCTGTGACCGACAGCGGGGAGTGGAACGCCGCGATCCTCAACGCCCAAACCGACTTTGTAGACGGAATGTATCTTCTGAGGGTACAGGTCGCGTGCTACGGCACGGACAGAGAACTGGAAGTCAACGTAAGGTTCAGCGGGGCTATCTCGAATTACGACCTCGGCGAACAGGACTTAACGTTCAGCAAGCAGGTTTTCTGCAATGCGGGAAGCGTTAAAACGGTAGTGTTCAGCAAAGACGGCGGGCAGGACAACGACGACGTGCTCTATTATGCGTTCGGCGACGGTTCGCCCATTTACGCGTTCAACAGCATAAACGTATCGATAGACGTGGACGACGCTCTCGACGTAGACGACAACTTCTACGTATACGGCGGTCAGCGCGAGATGATAAAAGTCCAGTATTACAGCACCGACCCCAACGTATTCGTTCCCGACGCCCTCGACCAGGTCGTAAACCTTCACAGCAAGACGTGGAACATTCAGGTGACCGAAGTAAAGGAAGGCGGCGCATACTCGACCGAGGGCTTCGATCTGTATATTTTCGAACACTTTGCGCCGAGG
Organism: uncultured Clostridia bacterium; assembly: GCA_947629515.1. Taxonomy (GTDB): domain Bacteria; phylum Bacillota; class Clostridia; order Christensenellales; family Borkfalkiaceae; genus Coproplasma. The sequence goes on along the minus strand of CANRDY010000058.1, from coordinate 14,322 downwards.
AATCTTCCCACGGACGGCGCGGTGATTTTGCTCGATCCAAACATCGCTCCCACGGACTCGGGGTTCAGAATAGAGGCTTCGGGCGGCGACCAGCGCAGCCCCGTAAACCTCATCGACGCGGGTTCGACAAGCCCCGCCATGACCGACGTTATGGCGGAACTCATAAGGGTAAGCTATTACAGCGTGGTCACGCTCGACCCGAGTTTCGAAGTCTGCATGAAGATAAACAACGACCCCGCGTTCTTCGTACGCAACGACAAGGAGAGAAAACTTGCCGTTCTGCCTTTCAGCGTTCACTATTCGAACATAATCAAGTTGCCCGAATGGTTCTACATTTTCGACAACTTATTCTCGTATTTTATTCCGACTATTGCCGATTCTTATTACTGTGAAGTCAACGGCGAAATGGAAATCGACACCCGCGGCGAAAGAATGACCGTAACCTATGCTTCGGGCGAGAGCGAGGCAGTGAGCGAATTTCCCTTCAAAATGAAGTTCACCGTTCCCGGAACTTACACCCTTTCGCAGACTACCTATTACGGTAAGAGCATTAATCCCGTAAAGATATTCGTAAACGTTCCCTCTTCCGAAAGCGACATATGGGCGCATGCCGATACGTTGAGCGATCCTTTCGAGAGCGTTGCGACCACCGACTATATCGACGACCTCTTGCTCTGGATCGCCGCCGTTCTGGTTGCGTTGCTGTTTGCGGAGTGGCTGTTGAAGTCGCGCGATAATTAAAAGGAGGTACAAATGCACAATTTAGCCATACATTTTCAATATCCCTGGCTGTTACTACTGATTGTACCCGCCCTCGCGTTGACTCTGATCCCCTATTTCAGACTGTCGAAAAAGTACCGCAGGAACCGCAACAGAGTAATAAGCATAACCTTGCACATGATAGTTATGACCCTTTGCATCTTAGTGCTTGCGGGACTTACCATAAGCTATCAGGTGGACAATAAGGAAAACGAACTCATACTTCTCGTCGACGTGTCCGACACCGAAGAGGTATCGTCGGAACGCCGCGACGACTTTGTAAAACAGCTCATCGACCAGAGCGGCGACGAAAGCCTTAAAGTGGGCGTAATAACGTTCGGGTTCGATCAGGTCTACGCCGCGCCGCTCACCTACGATTTGGGCGGGGTATACGGCGATTATCTTTCCGCCGAACAGCCCGATACCAGCGCGACCGACATTGCCGCCGCACTGAAATTTGCCGAGCAGCAGTTCACCTATCCCCAAACGGCGAAAATAGTGCTCGTCACCGACGGCAAAGAGACCGACGAAGAGGCGCAGAGCGTAATTCGCTCGATAGCCGTCAAGGGCATAAAGACCGACGTAGTAAATATTTCGTCGGAATACGAAAACGACAACATTCAGATTTTGGGCATAAAGTATCCCGACAGATACTTAAAACCCGAAGTCGAGTACACCGTGGAAGTCACCGTAAAGTGCAAAGAGGCGGCTTCGGGCACGACCATCGCTCTCTACGACAACAACGAACTCAGTTCGGAGCAGACTTTCGATCTGATCGCGGGCGAGCAGACCGTTCAATTCAACGTCACTTTCGCCTCGAAAGAACTCCACGAACTCAGGGCTGCGCTCGACGAGGACGCTTCGCACATGAGCGTGAATAACGGATACCGCACGTTCGTCTACCTCGAAGTGTTCAACAAAGTGCTCATAATAGAGCAAAGCGAGGGCGAATCGACAAAATTGCAGGAAGTGCTCACGCCCGATTACGAAGCCGATATTCTCAATTTGAACGGCAGCGACGCTATCCCCGCAACGGTCGACGAACTGAGGCGGTACGACCAGATAATACTCAACAACATCTCCAACAAAGATCTGACCGACGTCGGGCTTGACAAGCTGGTTTACAGCTATGTATACGACTACGGCGGCGGGCTTTTGACCGTGGGCGGAACCGACGCCGAGGGCAACGCGCACGCCTACAACAGGGACGACATGAAGGATACCGACTTCCAGCAGATGCTCCCCGTGCAGGCTATAAACTACACGCCACCCATAGGCGTTATGCTCCTCATCGATACTTCGGGCAGTATGGAAGCCGAGTACGAGGGCAGGGAGAAGATAGAATGGGCAAAACAGGCGGCTATCGACTGTCTCGACGACCCCGACACCCTGCACGAAAGGGACTTTTTGGGCGTAATGTCGATGGACGACACCTACGAAATTCAGGTCCCGCTTACGAGCTGTGTGTATAAGTCCGACATAAAAGAGAAGATAATGACGTTAAGCGCGGGAGCTTCCACCATTTATTCGGATTCGATAATGCGTGCGGGCATCGCCCTCAACAACCTCAATCAGGTCGATAAAAGGCATATTATTTTGATCACCGACGGCGAACCCGCCTCATCGGATATGCCCGATTATATCGCCGAGACGCGGCACGTACACGACGATTTGGGCATAACCCTTTCGGTAATAATGATAGCCAACTCGGTCGATTCGCAGGCGGGCGAAAATATGGAACAGCTTGCGCAGGTCGGCGGCGGCGGGGTTTACAGCATAGTTGCCAACAAACTTCCCCAACAGCTCCGCGACGACTTGAAGTCGGATATGATACAGGAGACGGTCTACACACCGTTCGCGCCTACCGTCAGCAACACTTTCTCCGACATAATGAACGGAGTAAACTACGATAAAAATGCAAACCTTTTGAACGTCAATTTAGGCGGGTACTTCGGCACAAAGTCGAGGGACGGCGCAGAGGTGGTTTTAAGCGGACCGTTCAGCGTGCCTCTGCTTGCCGTGTGGGCGTTCGGCGAGGGCAGAGTGGGCAGCTTTATGTGCGATCTTAAAGGCGGCGACTGGTCGGGGCAGTTCATGGCGGACGAGAACGGAATAAAGATAATAAAGAACTTCGTCGACTACGTTATGCCCCTTTCGGACATAGAGCCGAAGGATATGACCCTGACCCTCGAAGAGGACAACTACATCAACCGCCTGACCATATTCACCGCCTTAAACGAGGGCGAATATATCGACGGAGTAATATCGGACGTTACGGGCGGAACGGAAATTCCGCTCAACGAACTTCCCGCCGAACAGCAGGGCGACATGTATATGACTTCCGTCCTCGGCAGCGACAACAACTACGCGCGTTGCACGTTTGTCCTCAAAAAGGCGGGCACGTACAGAATAACCGTAAACAAGCATCTTGCCGACGGAAGCGTCATAACCGAGGAGATCTTCAAATCCTTCTCCTATTCCGAGGAGTACGACCTCTGGCCCTTTGCCGAGGACTACGATTCGGAGGCTGCGCTCGCTTCCCTTGCCCGGAAGGGCGGCGGAGCTTTGATACCCGAGGACGAACCCTGGTTGGTTTTCGAAACTTTCAACACCGCGGTCGACAAGGTGTTCGACCCCCGATGGGCGTTCATAATCACGTCTATCGTGCTGTTCCTCCTCGACATAGCGGTTCGCAAATTCAAGTTCAAGTGGATACACGAAATTATCCGTGAACGCAGGGAAAAGAAGGCGGCACAATGAAAAGATTTAAATTTTTGATTGCGATAACGCTGATAATTGCCTTGTTCTCGGTATTTATGTTCTCGGCTTGCGCGCAGGATACTATCTCCGCGCCGAGCGGATACGATATCGATATCGACAACACTTTAACGTGGGAGTCGGTAGCGGGCGCAAGGACGTACACCATACAGGTGAAGAGAGCCGACACGGGCGAAGTCGTAGTCGAAGAGGAGACAAGGAGACTTTCGTATTCCCTGTCCTCGCTCGAAGAGGGCGACTACGAAGTGCGCGTCAAATGCTCCACGGGCGGAAAGAACAACGTCAGCTCCGATTGGTCGGAGGTCATAAACTTCCACCGCGATCACGAAACGGGGCTTATCTATTCGCTCATAAACAACGGTACGGAGTACGAGATAACGAGGATAGGTTCTGCCTCGGGCGAAGTTGAGGTAGAGGACGAATACAGAGGGAGACCCGTAACGAGCCTCGGCGCGGGTGCGTTCCGCTCGAATATCTCGCTCGTCACCAAGGTAAAACTCGGCAAATACGTCACGCGGATAGGCGAAAACGCGTTCAACAACTGCACGCGCCTTACCGAAGTAAGCATGCCCGACGGCGTAACGACGATAGGCTCGGCGGCTTTTCAGGGCTGTTCGTCGCTTACCACGGTCAATATCCCCGCGTCGCTCACGGTAATTCCCGACCATATGTTCGCATATTGTTCGTCGTTGAAGTCGGTAACTATCCCCGACGGCGTAACGTATATCGACACTTCGGCGTTCTATTCGTGCACGTCTTTGGAGAGCGTTGAAATTCCCGATTCCGTAACGGCGGTAGGCGAAGCGGCGTTCCAGCGCGCCACGGGCGCGACCTCGCTTAAAATAGGAAGCGGGGTAACGGCAGTCGCTCAGGACGCGTTCAGAGGCATGAACTCCCTTAGCGAAGTTACCTTTGCCGCAATAGACCACGAACTCACCATAGCAAGTTCGGCGTTCCAGGAATGTGCCGCGCTCACCTTTATAGCTCTTCCCGAAAACACCGTTTCGATAGGTTCGAGCTGTTTCAGAGACTGCACCGCGCTCGCCTCCGTCGATCTGCCCGAAACGCTGTCGTCGGTGGGCGTGAACGCCTTTATAAACACGGGGCTTTACACCGCGCAGAGCGAGACGGGCTATATCTACGCCGACAATTGGCTTGTGGACGTAATGCCCGAACAGCAGGTTACCGTCACTTCCATAACCGCCGACACATTGCGCGGCGGGACCGTGGGAATAGCCGATCAGGCGTTCATCGAACAGACCTCGCTCGGCTTTGTGGGGGCTTTGCTTCTCGAAAGCGTCACCCTGCCCGATTCGGTAAAATATATCGGCGCATACTCGTTTTACAGCGCGCCCGTGTTGTACAGGTTCACGGCGTTGGGGTTGAGGTACATCGGCGAATACGCCTTTTGCAACGACGAAAACCTCAGCAACGTGCAGTTCAGAGATCTCAAAAAAATCGACGACTACGCGTTCAGAGGTTGTCAATCGCTCAACAACAACGTCTCCAACGCATTGTATATCACCCCCGCTGGGCTTGAATATATAGGAAGGGGGGCGTTCAACAACACCGCTCTCTGGAACACTTCCGAATCCGCCGTAGTAAAGGCGGGAACGTGGATAGTCGGCTTCAACACCGAAAAGAGCGACGCTTCGTCTGCCACGGTAAACGCCTCGGGCGTGACGGGTATTGCCGAATACGCGCTGTTCAACCAGCAGAACATAACCACGATTCAGGGGTTGGGCAACATACGCCACCTTAACACAGGTTCGCTCAGCGGCACGGGGCTTGCCTCGGTAACGTCGCTCAGCGAAGACCTTACGGAGATAGAGGACTTCGTGTTCTACAACTGCGGCGCGCTCAGAAGCATCACCTTGCCCCGCCGTTTAAGGCGCATAGGCGAGTTTGCCTTTTTCGGCTGTGTTTCCCTCGGTTCGATAGATCTGGGAAGAACGCAGGTCACCGAAATAGCGACGCGTTCGTTTGCGTACTGTCAGGCGTTGACGCAGGTGACCTTTAACGACGAGTTGACGAGCATAGGCACGCGTGCGTTTTACAGCGACATGATGCTTCAGGAAGTCATCATTCCCGCTTCGTGCAGAACGATAGGCGAAAGGGCGTTCGCGGGTTGCACATTCCTGCAAAACCTCGTGTTCGAAGAGGGGTCGTTGGAGTATATCGGCGAATTTGCTTTCAGAGAATGTCTGTTCCTTGGAACGGTAGATCTCCCCGATTCGCTCGTTACGATAGATAACTACGCGTTCCTCATGTCGGGCGTTTTCGAACTTAAATTGGGAAGCGGGTTAAAGACGATAGGCAAGTATGCCTTTTACGGCACTCCTTTGACCTCGCTCGTAATTCCCGCAAACGTCGAAACTATCGGCGAGTTTGCTTTCATGGGCGCACAGTTTTTGCAAACGCTCGTAATTTTGGGCGATCCCAATATCGGTCTGAACGCCTTTTACAACTGCCCGCGCCTTACGATCTACACGGGAAGCGGCAAAAACATAACGGAGTTTATGGGCGGCGGCTGGAACTCGATGTACAGACCCGTGCTCTTTAACTGCACGTTCGCCGAAGAGGGCTACCTTGTTTCGGTGGAAATTTCCGCCGACACGCTCCACTATATACAGGCAAGGGGCGGGGTGGGCGCGCCCACGCGCACGGGCTACGAGTTCTTAGGCTGGGCGACGACGCAGGGCGCGACGACCGCCGAGTACGAGCTTAATTATATCTCGGAAGCGGCTTCGGGCACGACCCTTTACGCCGTATGGCAGGAAGTACCCGAAGAAGAACCCCCCGCAGAGGAAGGCGATCCTTCCGCACAATCCCCCGCGGAATAACGTGCGTGAAATTACTCCCGAATCATACAATTTGACATTATAATAAAAAAGTTATACAATAAATAAAAAGCTATAATAAGGAAAGATCATTATGAAATTCTCAAAACGGCTTTTACTCGGACTTTTGATAATAGCGTCGGTGGTGTGCGTCGCGCTTGCGGCGTGCGCTCCCGCAAACAAGGTCACGCTGACTTTCGAAGTAAACGGCGGAGACCCCGTCGAAAGCGTGGAACTGGACGCGGGGCAGGAATACGAAATGCCCAACCCTCAGCGTGAAAAATACGCGTTCGAGGGCTGGTACGAAAACTCCGACCTCTCGGGCAACCCCATAGCGGCGGGGGCGAAAGTCACCGCGCAGGAGAGCAAGACCTACTACGCAAAGTGGACGGAGCTTTACACCGTGACCTTGCAACTTGCGGGCGGCTCGTATAACGGTTCAACCGCGGACGTGACCAGGCAGGTCAAAAAAGGCGGCTCGGTTTCCGCCGCGATAGAGGACATAGTTCCCACCCTCGCCGATCACGAGTTCGGCGCGTGGTTCTCGGGCGAAAACGAGCTTTCGGCGGCGCAGACCGCACAGGGCGACACGACTCTTACGGCTAAGTACAAGGTAAAGTACACCGTGCAGAGAATGTTGCAAAAGCTCGCAGACGATTCCCAATACGAGCAGGAAGCCGAGAGCTTTGTCGGCTACGAATACGCGGGCGTAGTTCCCGCGTTGGCGCAGGTGACCCCCGTCGGCTTCGAATACGCGCAGAACGGCGAAGAAGTTGCCCTTGCGGCACTCACCGAGGACGTTGCGCAAAACAGCTTCAAACTCTATTTTAACAGAACGTCCTACAACTTCACCCTCGATTCCAACTATCCCGAGGGCATGGAGAGCGAAGTCGAAAGCAACTCATACAAGTACGAAACCGAAATAAGCGTTCCGTCGAACAAGTTTACGTTGCCCGGCTATTACCTTTTGGGCTGGGGCACAGACCCTTACGGCGCGGTCGAGTACGAAGCCAACTTCATGGAGTCGCACCTCTTCGGAAGCACGGAAGAGGATGAACCCGTAACCGTCAAAGTAACGGGCGACACCTATCTCTATGCGATATGGTGTCAGGGCTACGTCGACGTTCTGGGCGGCGCAGATTATCTGTACATTCCCGACGAAAACGGCGATACGGTCTATCTCGAACGCTCGGGCGTGTTCTTCCGTGGCGAATACGACAAGGATTATGGCGAGTTCTTATTCGAAAAGGACGAAACGACCCTCTTCGAGGGCAGAGTAAACGACGACTATACCTTTGTATATAAGTCGGGCGAGGGTTACACCGATATGACTTTCTATCTGCTTGACGGAAGTCATATCTATCCCGGAACCAACATAATTCTCGATGCGTTCAACGGCATTACCTACACCGAACAGCACGTGGGAACGTCGGTCGGAACTTACAGCTTCGATACGGCAACTTATATATATACGGTCAAATTCACCTCGGGCGTTCTCGCAGGTCAGACGAGAATGATGATGCTCGGTTCGGTGAACGCCGTCAACAGCCGGACGGGCGCGGTCATTCCCATGAACGTATTCAGGGTTAGGAACGACGAGGAGATCGGCTTCGGCGCAATGCCCCGTTTCACCCTCGGTCAGGACTCCGACGGCAACTACGGCATATATTTTACTACTACGGGCGGCTTGACCCTTAACGGGTTCGCGAGCGCAATACTCGACTCGGGCACGTCCACGACCGTATATTCGTACAGCAGAAACGCCGAAACCAACGTTTTGACTCTTTCGACTTCTTCGGGAAGCACGGCTCTCGTCGCAAAGATAATAACCGTGGGAACGCGCGTCGGCTATGCGACTTACAACTCGACATACGATCACGTCTACACCGCCGACGACGGCGCAACGCTCACCCTCGACGGCACTTTCAACGCAACATACACGACCGCAAGCGGAGAGCCCGTAACGGGCTATTACTCGGTCGGCGCCGTCTCCTCGTTCGGCGGCAACATAGTGCACGTCTATGCGGGCGGCAAAGTCTATTCGTTCACGGTAAGAACTCTGTCGGTACAGGACGGCGCAACGGGCGCGACGGTCGCACAGTACGTGATGACCGTCAAAGGTCCGAACTACGCCGAATACCGCTTCTACGACAAGACCAGTTCGAACCTTACCACGACCCCTCTCATGGTTCTCAACGAAACCGTGGCGGGCGAACTTACGGTCTATTGTTACGATCCCGAAAACAGCAGTTTGTTGAAGATCGCACACGGAACTTACACCTCGGCGAACGGCGTGTACACCGCGACGATTTCCGAGAACCTGTTGGGCGGAGCCGAATTTACCGAAAGGACGGATATTACCGAAGAACTTACCGCAAGCACGTTCGATAAAGACGTAAAAGAGGTGGTATTCACCGTAAGAACGGCAAGCACCTCGATAGGCTCGCTCGGCGCAAGCCATTGGAAAACTGTCAAAAAGGGCGGCGATCCCGTAAACGTAGGCGACTATAAGGAATATAAAGAACAAAGCAAAGAAGAGAACGTTCTCACCCTTTTCTCGGGGTACGCGGTACTCAAAGAAAAGGACGGCGATGGCAAGGAAGTCACCTATCAGGGTTCGTACACCACGGCAGACAGCATAATCACCATAACAGTTGCGGGCAGCGGCACGCTTAGCATTGAACTCATCGAAGAGGGCAGCCACTATATCAAGCTCGATTCCTCGAGGGGCACGTATTACGCCATGAAAGAGGACGGCACGGCAGACAGAAACGTCTACCTTGTGCTCGACGGCAAGGGCGGCGCAACGTACAACACCGTAACTCCCGCAGTCGGCGGCGAGGGCGATCCTACGACCGACACAAAGACGGGCACTTACGTCGATGTTGAGGGCGAAAACGCGATAATGCAGTTCACCGAAACGGACGGAAGCAGTCTTACTTTCAAGTTTATGCGCCTTATCGCCACGTCGGCGACCTCGACCACGAGATATTTCACAAGATATAACGACAAAATAAACGGCGACTACACCGTCGAAAGCGCGGCAGACCAGGCAAAGTACGGCAAAAAGCTCCACCTCGACGGATACAGCTACAACGCCGTTTACACCCCCGCTGAGGGCGAGGACGTTACGGGCAGATACACCGTATCCACCGACGCCGACGGCAAGGTTACCGTAAGTTTCGTAAACGGTTCTGCAACTACCGTATTCGACCTCTCCAAAGAGGGCAAGCACTTTACGCGCCGCGGTTCGGAAGCGGGCGATTACAGGCTTGTCGACAACATGAGCTTCGACGGCTATTACGCCTCTCTCGACGGCTACGGCAATCTGACTATCTACACCCTCGGCGAGAAAGACGCCCATGTGAAAGTCGAAGGCATAACATGCACCTACAATGTATTTGCAACGGCAAACGGCGGGCGCGGACTGACCATTCACTTCGAACCCAACGATAAGGTCTCGGGCGATATGACCGCTATGTTCGGCTACTTAACGCAGAGCGGCACGAACTATCCCGCGCTTTTGATTGAGGACAAGGACATCGAGGCGACGTTCGTCAACGAAGCAAATATGGCGGTATTCGCGCTCCGCGCATACGGAGCCGCGTACAGATACACGAGCGCGGGCACCGAAAACGGCAGTTATGTGCTCATCACCAAAGAGGTATCGGGCACGGGCTTCAAGGGCATTTTGTACTACGTAAACGAAAACAGCACGCACGCGGGACTTTACAACTACGATACGATCACGGGCACGGTCACGTTGAACGAGTATCAGCAGACGGGCTATTACACGTCAGACCTTCAAACCCTCAAATTCTCGGAGTACGGCTTTGTAATTCTCAACGGCGAAACGCGTTGCTATTATACGATAGACGATCAAAACCGCGTAACCCTTTACAGGCACGATATCGAGAGCGCAGACGCCAACGATTGCGGATTTGTCGCCGACACGACAAGCGTTCCCACTTTGGGCGATACGATAAACTTCGAAAGCAAGGACTACTTTAAAAACGACGGCTGGCAGGTAAAGTTCGAGCGCAAGGCCGACAATAAAGAGAGTTATAAATTCCCCATGGCGGAGGGCGGCGAAACCAAGTATTACTCCATTGACGGTTTGAACTTCTCGCCCGCGGGCGACAAAAAGGAGTTCACGGTAAACGCCACGCTCACCATTAACGGTCAAACCTATTCGGGCGCGACCGTCTCGCGCGAGGCTGTTTACGGCAACGGCGAAGATCAGGAGCCTACCGAATACAAGATGTACCTCAACGTAACAAACTACCGCTTTGAGCTTGAGGTCACCTATTCGAACACCGAAAAGTCCTTCTCGCTCAACTCCATGATATGGCAGATGCAAGCCGTCTCGTACAGCTACATGTATACCTACTACGCGCTTTCGCAGTTGGGGCTGGGCGGCAGCGTAAAGAACAATTACGGTACTATAACCGTAACCCAGACCTTTGCGGCTGATAATAGTGCAGAACCCACCGAAGATAAAGTGCATATCGAAGTATTGTCGGGTTCGGGGGTACTCAACTCCAACGGCAAGCTCGCTTCGACCGTTGCCGCAGACGGAGAGGCGGAAGCGGCTCCGACCGTCGGAATTATCGAATCCACCGAGTACACGCACAGTTCGAGCGGCTTGTACACCGTTAAGTTCACCGACGCAGACGACAGCAAAGAATATGCTTTGTATTTCATGTTCACCACTTTGAACGGCTACTACGTAAGCGTAATTCAGGCGTTCACCCGCGTCGAAAAGCCCACCGTTACGGGTGCGAAAAATATCGAAATAACCGTTGAACACGTCATAGCGACCGAAAGATATGCGGATACGGGCTCAACAGTCGGTTCGGCGCGCACGGTAATTATAAAGGAGAACGGCGAAGAGCTTACCCCCGACAAGAATTATCTGTACGACGGCAAGATCTACTTCATAACGAGGGAGACGGGCGACGGCGGCAAGATAATTTCAAGCACTCTTTACAGAATAGAATTTATCCCCGCTGACGCCAGCTCGGCGGGCGAAGATGACGGTTCTCCCGATGGAGAAGGAACCACGTCGACCGTACAGCCCTACGCGCCGTACAAATCGGCGACCGTCGAAAAGAAGACCATTAACACTTGTTACGCCGACAACGGAAGCTATGTCGACATAGTGGACGATCAGGTATTGCTTTTGACGATCGCAACGGAAGTTACGGGCGAAACAACTTATCACACCTACTATATAGTTAAGTGCGAAAAGGGCGCGGACGAAACCTACACCGTGACCGAAGTATCGGGAACGTCGTGGACGATAACCGTACAAGAGGGCAAGGTTACAATTACCCTCGTCGATTAAGTGCAACAAAGCAAAAAAAAGGGCGCGGCTTTTACAAAAGCCGCGCCCTTAACTATCATAAATCATTATAAATCAATCTTTATCCTCGCCGTCCTGCGTATCGGCGGGGTTATTTTCAACGCCGTTTTTGGGAATTTCGCCGCGCTTTTCGACCGCCCTCGCGGCGACCTTTTCGGCATATTTCGTAAGCAAAAACGTGCCGAGCGCGCCCACAACGCACAGCGCAACGCCAACGCCGATTTGAATGGCGTCGGGGCGGACGGAGTAATCGAACACGATAAAGATAGCGGGGAGCGATCCGAGAACAAAACCGAAAATAGCCCAATGCGTGCCGCGCGGAAACTTATTCAAAAAGAACTTCATCAGCTTTGCAATGCTGAAAAATCCCGCCAACAGCCCCGCGGCAAACACCGCAAGCACGCCCGCCGCATGCCAGAAGTTGCTCATCAAGCCGCTTATAAGCCCCAAAATCGGCTCGTAATAGCCCAAAATCATCAACAGCATGCTTCCGCTCACCCCGGGCACAATCAGCGCGCAACTCGCCGCCGCCGCCACAAAGAACACAACCGCCCAGCCCCACGCGGGCATGGTCGTCGAAAGGTCTGCGTCCCCCGCCGAAACGTACAGTTTCAGCACGCACACCCCGATTATCGCCAAAAAGGGCAGTGCGATCGCCGCAACGTCGGTTCGCTTAAACCCCGCGCCCTTGCAGTCCGTAAAGAGTTTGGGAACAGAACCGAGCATCAACCCCGCAAACAACAGCACGGTGGGGAGAGGAGCGCGTTCGAGCGCGAATTTTAAGGGGAAGTACGCCGCCGCGAACGCAAGAACCGCCCCCAGCAACACGGGGATCAAAAAGGATATGCTCGCAACGAACCTCTTTTTAAGCCCGTTGAACGAGTCGATCAGTTCGTCGTACACGTTCAAAAGCACCGCGACCGTTCCCCCCGAAACTCCGGGGATTATCATCGCAACGCCTATCGCCGCGCCGCACGCTAAGTTTTTGAAAAATTTTTTTATGCTCATAAGGCTTAATAAAAGGTTCGCCCGTATAAAGGTTCGCCATAGGAAAGGTTCGCTTAAAATGCGTTCGCCCGCATAAAGGTTCGCACAAAAGGGGTTCGCCTTAATTTTTTGCTATATATTTGCTATAATTATATTACGCCTCGCACATCGGGTCAATTCTTATTTTCAAACACGGGGTTTGATGATAAACGCCCCGCATATACCCGCGGTCAGAGCGACGAGAAACAATACAAGCTCTATAATTGTGTAAATTCTTTTGACCTTTTTCGCGTCAAAGCCCTTTGCGACGATAAGCGATCTGATTTTATTCCCGAACACGGAGAGCGGCATAAGTAAGCCCGCCGCGCTGATGGTGGTAATAATGCAGGCAAGCTCCTCGGCGGTGTAATCGAACGTGACGGTCGGCACAAAGTATATATCTATGCACAGCGAACAGACAAAGATGATGGCGATCATCACAATGCTGTTCCTCGCTCTGAAAAACAGAATACCCAGCCCGCCTATCGAATAGCTGAAAAAGTACTTGAAAATGCTTATAACGTACACTTGCCAGTCGGTTACAAATTCAAAGCGGGGCTGCAAAAAGTATATCATGCAGGCAATAACGCCGCCCGCAAGCAAGTACTTCATCACCGCGTTGTTCTTTTCTTCCAGCTCCTCGTCGGTGTATTTGCGCTTGCGCCTTTCGCTCTCGGCGTATTCCGCGCCGCCCGCCGCGCCGCCCGCCGCGCCGCCCGAATAACCGCTTGAATAACCGCCGCCCGCCTTGGGCTTGGGGGTTGTGCTGAAAGCGTTTTGCGGGGTGAAGTAGGTGACGTAAGCCGTGCCCGCTTTCATGCTGTCCGCGGTCGGATAGTTTTTTTTCGAACCGTCCGCTTGCGCGGTGTGTGAGGGGTCGCAGAGCCGATTGAGACGAACCGAGCGCGAGCTTGCGATAAGCTCGTCTATGTCGCGCCGATTATTCTCGTGCTCTTTGGCGTTGTATTCGTTGCTTTTCATAATTGCCTCTCAACTGAATTTTGCAGTTTTGGGTCTGCGCGGCATACGGCGTTGCGAAACTTCTATCCCGCCGCAAATCGCATGCCTGACGTCAATATTATATCATTGTAATTTATTAATAGCAAGCGTTGTAACCGCATATAATGCTCTTCCAACCGTGGAGAGGGGGACGTGGTGTTTTCAAAATAATATTCGAGCGAATGACAAGCCGACGTAGTTTTGGCGGTGCGGGCGCGGCTGTCACCCCCGCCCGCACCGCCCGCTCGCCGCGCCCGCCGCGCCCGCTCGCCTCGCTCGCCTCGCTCGCCGCGCCCGCCGCGCACCGCCCGCCGCACCTGCACCGCCCGCCGCGCCCGCGCCCCGCACTTAAAGTTGACTTTTTTGTAAGGATATTATAAAATAATAGGGAGATAAAAAAACGCCGCCGTGGCGGAATGGCAGACGCGCAGGACTTAGAATCCTGTCCGCGAGGGTGCAAGTTCAAGTCTTGTCGGCGGCACCAAGTCTTAATAGCTTGAACTTCTTTACTATAAAAAAGACGTTCGGGCTATTTTGCTATATTGAGGAATTTAA
>CANRDY010000057.1 GCA_947629515.1 uncultured Clostridia bacterium | reverse complement strand
GTGCAAGCACCTCGTCCTTTTTGTCCTTGGGGAACCGACCGCGCACGGCGTAGGTTACCGTTTTGCTTCCGAATTTTTTGACCCCGCGGCAGGTCATGCAGGTGTGCTCTGCTTCGCACACGACCATAACGCCCTCGGGTTCGAGGTACTTCAAAATGGCTTCGGCTACTTCGGAAGTGAGCCGCTCCTGCAACTGCAACCGCTTTGAAAAGACCTCGACCGTCCGTGCGAGTTTTGAAATACCCACTACTTTGCCTTTGGGGATATAGGCTATGGCTATTTTGCCGAAAAAGGGCATGAGGTGATGCTCGCAGAGGGACGAAAAGGTTATGTCCTTTTCGATGACAAGCTCGCCGCCGTCGGCTGTAAAAGTCCTCTTTAAGTGCTCTTCCGCGCTTTCGCCCTCGCCCGAGAGCAGTTCGGCGTATGCGTCGGCGACCCGCCTCGGCGTGTCTTTCAATCCCTCGCGAGAAGTATCCTCGCCGAGGGCTTCCAAAAGTTCTTCAACGGCTTTTTTTACGCGTTCTCTATCCACTCGCGCGCCTCCTTCAATATGGTAAAAGTTCCGCATATGATTATGTTTTTACAGTGCGAAAGGGCGGCTATCGCCTCGCCTACGCCGCTTGTTTTGTACGCTCTTTCAAACGGGCGGCAGTTGTTATACATTCGATCCATCGCCATTGCGCGGGGGCTTGACGACTGCACAAGGGCTATTTCGCCAACAACGCCGCTCAGAATTTCAAGGTTTTTGCTGACGTCTTTATCCGAAAGACTCGAAAAGACTGCGCCCGTCTGCTCCCTCAAAAAGTTTTTACCCGCAAAATCGGCGAGAGGTTGGAACGCCGAGGGGTTGTGACTTGCGTCGAGCACAAAGACCTTTTCGCCCCTTAAAATAACTTCCAGCCTGCCCGCAAGCCGCGCCGCGGCGATACCCGAGCGGATATACTCCTCTTCAACGCCGAGAGATCGCGCGCCCTCGATCGCCAACGCCGCGTTATACGGCTGGGCGAAGCCGACCATTTGAGTAAAGAACGGATCGCCGCCGTACCTGAAATGCGTTCCGAAGAGGTCGCTTTTTTCTATCTCTATGGGCTTATCGGCAAACGCGAACGAGCGTTTTTTGAAGTACTCCCGCGCTTCGGGCGGCTGTAACGCGCTGACTATCGCGGGGCAACCCGCGGCTATCCCCGCCTTGTGGGCGCAAATTTCTTCGATGGTGTTGCCGAGGTACGCCGTGTGTTCAAGCCCTATAGAGGCGATGAGCGCGAGCTGTTTTTTGCGCACGGCGTTGGTCGCGTCGAACGTGCCGCCCAACCCGCACTCGATAACGGCGTATTCGCAGTTGAGCCTTTTGAACAGTCCGAACGCCGCCGCCGTCTGCACCTCAAACGAGGTCGCGTCCCTCTTTTGACCTTCGGAAAGGGCAATTTCAAGGCTTTCGGCTAACTCTTTTTGGGGAGCGGGCGCGCAGTTTATTGAAAACTGTTCGGCAAAATTACTTACATATGGCGAAGTAAACATGCCCGTCCGCTTGCCCGAGGCGACAAGTATGCGCGCGATATATTCGGATACCGACCCCTTGCCGTTAGTGCCCGCAACGTGAATGATTTTAAGGGCGTTCTGGGGGTTGCCGAGCGCGGCTAAAAGCTCCGCCGTACGTCTTGTTCCGAAATCCATGCCCCCGCCGCGCAGACTCTGCACGCGGGCAAAAAGCTCTTCCACCCGACTTTTTGCGGGCGAAAGGTGCTCCGCCCGACTGCTCCTTGTTTTTCTTTTACGAATTATAGCACAACGCCCCCGATAAATCAAGAATATTAAGGGTGTTTTTGACAATACTAACTTAAAGGAAAAAGGTGACGGCTTGGCGCTTGTACTCATTCGCACTTCGATAATTTTTATAACTCTGTTGCTCATTATGCGGCTTATGGGCAAAAGTCAGATAGGCGAAATGCAGCCGTTTGAGTTTGTTATAACTCTGCTAATCGCCGAGCTTGCGTGCATACCCATGGCGGATACCTCCGTCCCCCTCCTGTACGGGATAGTGTCTATCGCGGCTATTTTTATACTTCACCAGATAGTTTGGCTTTTGGATCTGTGGTTCGAACCCGTAAAGGGCATAGTCTGCGGGAAGCCGTCGGTAGTTATAAACCGCGACGGCGTGGACTGCTTTCAGCTCAAAAAGAATAACCTCAACGTCGCCGACCTCATCGAGAGCATGCGAGCGGCGGGGTACTTCAACCTCGACGACGTGTATTACGGTCTGTACGAGGCGAACGGCTCTTTTTCCGCCCTTGCAAAGCCCGAGAAGTCGGCTTACTCTTTGCCCCTTGTTTTGATTGACCTCGGCAAGCCCGACAAGGGCAACGTTGAAAAGTGCGGATTCGGGGGCGGAAAGCTCGAGGAATTTGTACGGCAGAGGAACGCGAAAGTAAAGGACGTTGCCGTGATGACTGTAAACGGCGACGGCAGGGTGTACTTTCAGAAGAAAGGGCAAAAATACGAGATATTGACCGCGGAGGTAAAGGGCGAATGGTAAAGGCGATAACTTACACCCTTGCGGCAATTGCGCTGTGCGTTGCTCTTTTTTTGTTTGCCGATTGGTTTGTCAACAAACAGTTTTCCGACTTTTCGGACGCTTTGCAAACGCTATACGAAAAGGTCGAGGACGGGAGCGCGACCCGCGAGGACGGCTACGCCGTAAAGACGCTGTGGAACGACAGAAAGGCTAAGTTGCAGGTATTTTTGCCGCACAACGACATATCCTACGTGGACTATTGGCTGAGCGAGGCGTGCGGGCTTATCTACACAAAAAATTACGAGCTTGCGCTGGGGAAGATAGAGGTGTTAAAGGAGATAGCGAAAAATATGCCCGAAGCCTACGGAATACGCCTCGAAAATATCTTTTGAGTTTTGCCGTGTTTGTGGGAAGCCCCCGCGCTGTGCGTTAAGCCCGCGCTGTGCGTTAAGCCCCCCGCGCCTTTTGGGCGCGGGGGGCTTACTTAAAACACATGCTCTTATTCGTATTCGTCGAAACTACGTCTGCCGTCGGCGGGGGGCGGAGCATAAGGCGGGGGCGGGGCGTACGGCGGAGGCGGACAGCCGCCCGCATACGGCGGCGGACAGGCGGGCGGGAATATGGGCGGGCAGTTCTTTTTG
>CANRDY010000056.1 GCA_947629515.1 uncultured Clostridia bacterium | reverse complement strand
TAAATTATAAAAGTAAATCCGAACCATTCACTCGTTACGAGTATTTGGTTCGGATTATACTGACTTGGTGCCGCTGATCGGAATCGAACCGATACGGAGTCGCCCCCGGCAGATTTTGAGTCTGCTGCGTCTGCCAGTTTCACCACAGCGGCAAATCAACAATACAATTATATAATAGCGCAAAATAAAAATCAAGTGTTTTTTGTTTTATAGCGTTGATTTTATTTGCGGGAAGTGTTAAACTTAATATATGGATAAAATTGTTCTCATCGACGGCAACAGCCTTTTCAACCGCGCATTTTACGCGATGCCCGTATTCACAACGCAAGACGGCACTCCCACGAACGCCATTTTCGGCTTCGTCAAGCTACTGTTCAAAATCTTCAACGACGTCAAGCCCCAATACGTTGCGGTTGCTTTCGATATGAAAGCCCCCACGTTCCGCCATAAAATGTACGAGGGCTACAAAGCCACGCGAAAGCCGATGCCCGAAGAACTTGCGGTGCAGGTCGAACCCCTTAAAAATTTGTTAAAAGCAATGAAGATCGCCACATACGAGGCGGAGGGGATAGAGGCGGACGATATCTTGGGATCGCTCTCAAAGAGGTTCAACGTTCAAAGTTATATCTACACGGGCGACAGGGACAGTTACCAACTTGTCGACGAGCACACCGACGTAATGTTCACAAAGAGGGGCGTCAGCGACATTCTGCACCTTGATCTTGCCAATTTCAAGGCGGAAACGGGGTTGAACCCGAGCCAGATCGTCGACTTAAAATCGCTTATGGGCGACGAGTCGGACAATATCCCCGGCGTTGCGGGCATAGGAAAAAAGACCGCCGAAACGTTGCTTGCGAAGTATTCGACGCTCGATGGAATTTACGCGCACCTCGATGAAATAGGCGGCGCGACCGCCAAAAAACTTGCCGAGGGCAGAGAAACGGCATATCTTTCGTACACTCTCGCCAAGATAAACCGCGACTGCGAGGTCGATTTACAGCTTGAAGATTGCGTTGTTCCCAAAAAATTCAGCGGCGAAGTGCGCAAGATTTTTGCCGATTTGGACTTCAAAAGTCTGCTGGGGCTGGATATTTTCGTGGGGGAGACCGTTACTCCCAATCAAAAAGCCTATCCCGAAAAGGTTGTTTTGAAGAGCGCGGACGAAATTTTAAGCATTATTTCCGCAAACCGAACTTTCACCGTAGACGTCGGCGAATTCGGTGCGGAAATGTACGTTGATGGCAAGGAATACGAGTTTGCGGTTTCGGACAATCTGCTCGAAGGCTTGACCGCCGAAGATTATATCAATATACTTCGCGCTACATTCGAAAACCCCGAAAACATCGTGACGGCGTTCGATTTCAAACAGACCAAACACTTACTTGCAAAATTCGGAATTTCTGCCGAATGTAAGTTCGAAGACGTTGCGATCACGGGCTATATTTGCGACAACTCCGTTTTGGGCGAGGATATCAAAGGCGTTTGCGAAAAGTTCGGCTATGATTATAACTTCCGCGCTTTTGCCATGACCGAACTTTTTAACGAGTTTTTGATGAGGCTCGATACCGAGGACATGATGTCGCTTTACGACGAAATCGAAAAGCCGCTTGTGAACGTGCTGTTCGATATGGAGACCACGGGCGTGAAGGTCAGCCTTGCGCGCCTTGCCGAGCTTTCGAAGCGTTTTCACGACCTCGCCGACGATTACAGACTGAAAATTTACAAGGGTTGCGACTGTGAATTTAACCTTAATTCCCCCGCACAGCTTGCCGATGTGCTTTATAATAAGCTCGGAATTACCGAGGTTATGAAGAAAAAGTCGGGGAAATTTTCGACGAGCGCAGAGGTTCTCGAAAAATTAGTCGACAAACACCCCGTAATTGCCGATATACTTAAATTCAGACTTTATCAAAAACTTGCC
Organism: uncultured Clostridia bacterium; assembly: GCA_947629515.1. Classification (GTDB taxonomy): domain Bacteria; phylum Bacillota; class Clostridia; order Christensenellales; family Borkfalkiaceae; genus Coproplasma. Next base: position 1,913 of record CANRDY010000056.1, on the reverse strand, counting down.
TCGACCTACGCCGAGGGGCTTAAACCCTTAATAGACAGGCAGACGGGGCTTGTGCACACGACGTACCGTCAAACGCTGACGACCACGGGCAGACTTTCGAGCGTCAACCCCAATTTGCAGAACATTCCCATACGTGAGGAAGAGGGGCGCGAACTCAGAAAAATTTTCGTGCCGAGGGAAGAGGGCAACGTGTTTATCGACGCGGATTACTCTCAGATAGAGTTGCGGCTTTTGGCGCACCTTTCCAATTGCAAAGAGCTGATTGAAGCATACAATGCGGGCGCGGATATTCACGCCGCAACGGCTTCGCAGGTGTTCGGGGTCAAGCCCGAAGAGGTAACGCCCAAAATGCGCCGAGAGGCTAAGGCGGTGAACTTCGGAATAATTTACGGCATAAGCGATTTCGGATTGGCGAAGAACCTCAATATTCCCGTTTCAACCGCACGGGATTATATATCTACCTATTTCGAAAAGTATCCCTCGGTCAAGTGTTTTATGAACGCAAATGTGGAATTTGCAAGACAATACGGGTATGTTTGTACGATAATGGGCAGAAAGAGGGTCATTCCCGAAATATCTTCGCCGAATTTTAACATAAGACAGTTCGGCGAGCGCGCCGCAATGAATATGCCTTTGCAGGGTTCGAGCGCGGACGTAATCAAAATTGCCATGATAAACGTGTTCAACGCGCTGAAAGCCGAGGGGCTTAAAACAAAAATGATTTTGCAAGTGCACGACGAGCTTGTGCTTGAAGCTCCCGAAAATGAGGCGGAAAGGGCGGCGGCGATATTGAAGCGCGAAATGGAAAACGCCATAAAGCTGAAAGTGCCGCTCACCGTCGACGTGCATATCGGAAGAGATTGGTATGAGGCAAAATAACGTAAAAGTTGCCGTGACGGGCGGGATAGGCAGCGGGAAGTCGGCGGTGTGCTCGATTTTAGTCGAAGAGGGGTATGCCGTGATTTCGTGCGACGAAGTCTATTCCGAACTGTTAAAAGAAAGGCAATTTATTGAAAAACTTGCCGAGGAGTTCGGTGCGGACATAATTGACCCCGACGGCAGTTTGAACCGAGCCGTGCTTTCGCAAAAGGCATTTGGGGATAAAAGCGTGTTGGAGCGGTTGAACTCAATTACTCACCCCGCCATTATGCAAAGGGCTTTCGAAAAGGCAGAGGGGGAAGCGATTGCCTTTTTCGAAGTTCCGCTCCTTTTCGAAAGTCGCCTCGAAAGACTTTTTAACGAGGTTTTTGTTGTTTTAAGAAATTTTGAAGAGCGCATAAAAGCAGTGTGCGAGAGGAGCGGAATTTCACGCGGAGAGGTTGAAAAGCGTATAGAAAGCCAATATTCATATGAAAATTCCGATTTTGCAAAGTACTATGTCATTCATAATAGCTCAAATTTAGACTATTTGAAGTGCGAAGTATTAAAAGCTGTACAAAAAATCAAAGAAAAGTATTGTTAAAAAATTTTTTCAAATGGTATGATTTTGACTTGACAACCCTATTAAAATATTATAAAATCAAATTCGTTTTTAAGCACTCGTGGCGGAATTGGCAGACGCGCAAGACTAAGGATCTTGTGGTTCACCCCATGCAGGTTCAACTCCTGTCGAGTGCACCAAGTCAGTATGATCCGAACCAAATACTCGTAACGGGCGATTGGTTCGGATTTACTTTTATCTTTGAGCACTGCCTGCTACTTGCGTTTGCCTTGTTTTTATGGTATATATAATTTAAGCGATAAAAAAAGATTCAGCCCTTCTTTTCGTAGAGTGGCTTAACTCTACGGAGCGTGGGGGTAATTAGAAATCATTTTATGCTACAATAGAGGCATAATGAGGTCCGCTTTATGGATCAAGTCAAAATCGGGCAATTTATCAAAGCATTAAGGAAAGAGAAAAATTTAACGCAGCG
>CANRDY010000055.1 GCA_947629515.1 uncultured Clostridia bacterium | reverse complement strand
CAACAGCGTTACGACCGCGGTGAACAGCAACACCACAAAGGGCGCGACCGCCCACATAAAGGTCGCGTACGTTCCCACGCCCATTATTGCAAACAAAAAGTACATTATGAGCGCGGCAAGCGGAAAGCCGAATATTATGCCTATCGCCGTGTCTATGTAAATCTCGCGGTAGATGTATCCCGCCACCTCGTAGTTGTGATAGCCAAGCACCATAAGCGTTGCAAGCTCGCGCTCCCTTTCGCTTATGTTTATGTTGGTCAGAGTGTAAATGACCACCGCCGTCAGCAGTCCCGCAAAAGCCACTATTACAAGCGATACTATGAGTATCGAAAGCGAACTTACGCCGCGGAACAGACAGATATCCAAAAGCGCGAGACCGCCCATTACAAGCGCCATAGATATGGCGACAGAAATGACGGTCATAAAGAACCTGCTCTTGTACCTTAAAACGTTGCGCACGGTCGACTTATACTTGAAAGAAAGTCGGTTCCAGATAAACGGTATCTTTTCGATTATGACCTTTTTGCCCGACTTGGGGGGCTTGGGGCGGAGCAGTTCGGCGGGGGCTTCCCTTAAAAGTTTTATCCCCGCAAACGACGTTGCGGCAAGGGTCGCCACCACTATCAGAAAGAATGTTATAAGGAAGAACGCGGGCGAACCGAACGCAGATTGCGGAGGCATTGCAAATGCGAAGTTGAACACCCAATAGAGCAGGGACGTCACTCCCGAACCTATCAGGTATGCGAACACGCCGCCCACCCCCGTGGCGATAGCCGCGAACAGCAGATACTTGAAGAGTATCTTAAAGGGCGAATAACCCAGCGTTTTAAGGCAGGCTATCTGCGCCCGCTCTTCGTCCAACATTCTCGTCACCGTCGACAGCACGACGAGCGCGGTCACGAACAAAAAGGCGACCATAAGCACATAGCCGATAAGGCGCACCTTTTCGGCGTACGAGTGCAACGCGTGAAAGGAAAAGTTGGAGTAAAGGTCTATGATGCGCACGCTTTCGCCGAACGTGTTGCCTTTTTCGGGCGTATCGGCTGTTGAAGTTGTTGCTTCGGCTGTTGTTTCGGCTGTTGAAGCTGTTGCTTCGGCTGTTGAAATTGTTGAATTTGCTTTTGTTGCCGAACCGTCGGGGGCGAGGGTCGTTGTTGCCGTTGAAGCAGTAAAAGCCGTTGCGGGCGAACCGCTCGGGGCTTCGCCCGAAGAGCGGGGCAGGGAATTTATGCGTTCCTTTTCGCCCTTTACAAACTCCTCGTAGCCCGCAGAAAAGTCGGAGAACTTGTCTCTGTCGGGTGCGGCGATATATAAATCGAGCGCGTCGTTCAGCACTCTGTCGCCGCCGCTTACGTTCATTTGGCTCAGCATCCTCTCTTTTAACGCCTCGGGCAGACCGGAATATCTCTCGTCGGCGTTAATAAGATCGAGATATGTGGGGATAATTTGCTTTGAAAGATAGAGCGCGCCGCTTATGCTTATGAGCGAGTCCAGCGCGTCGTTAGTGTCGGGTATTTCGACGTCCTCGGGGTTGGCGTAGCTCGGCTCGCCGTCCTGCCCCAAGGTGAGCGGGTATTGCACGACGCCGCTCACTTCCACCTCTTTTTTGGGAAGTTTATCGAGCATTGCAAGCATGGAAGAATCAAGCTCTTTGCCGTCTTGTTCGGCGAGATCTTTCAATACATATGCAAAATCAAGCTCTATCTTCGTGCCGACGGGTATGCCCTCAGTCTTTCTGTCGGAACGCTCCGAAAGGGCAAAAGAATTATCTTCGGGCATTTTGCCCTCTATCACCGACGAGGGGATTATCGTGTTGACCGTCCAATTGTCGAAGTCGAGAAAGTAGAGACGAAAGTACTTCTTCTCCCCCTCTTCGGGAACGTACGAAATATCGACGGACGTGCCCACGTTTACGCAGGTTGCCCCGTACATATCCCTTAACGAATTTATTTCTTCGGTCGAAAAACCGTCGCCCGAGGTGTCTTTCAAAATGAAGTCGGACACGTTGGAATCCGTGTAGAACTCGGTGAGGGAATAGGCGATTTTGTCGGCGGCAGAGCCGATTCCCGAAATGAACCCAACCGAAACGAGCACCATAAGCACTATGGAGACCATGCGCGCGGCGTGTTTTTTGAAAGTCCTTATAAGCGTTTTAAGATAGGTTTTCATTGTTATGACCTTGCTTACTGCAGTGTTTCGCGGGGTGCGCCTTTATCATTGAGCACGGGGGTGCGACGTTACCATTGGGCGCGGGGGTGCGGGGGTGCGCCTTTACCATTGGGCGCGGGGGCGCGCCGTTACCATTCTATATCTTCGATGGGAACGGGCGCGGGGTTTAGCTCTACGCTCTCTATTCTTCCGCTGCGTATATGAATTACCTTGTCCGCCATGTCTTTGAGAGCCTGATTGTGCGTGACGGCGATGACCAGCTTTTTCTGTTGCCGCGACACGTCGTAGAGGAGTTTTAATATCTTCTTTCCCGTGGCGTAGTCGAGCGCGCCCGTCGGTTCGTCGCAAAGGAGCAGTTTGGGGTTTTTCGCCATTGCGCGCGCTATCGAAACGCGCTGTTGTTCGCCGCCAGAAAGCTGTGCGGGGAAGTTATGGAGCCTGTCGCCAAGCCCCACTTGCCGTAATACCGTTTCGGGTTCAAAATGGTTCTTGCATATCTCCACCGCTATCTCGACGTTTTCGAGGGCGGTGAGGTTGGGCATAAGGTTGTAAAACTGGAACACGAAGCCCACGTCGAGGCGGCGGTATTCGGTGAGACCGCGCCTGTCGAGCGAGGTTATGTCCTTTCCGTCGACGATTATCTCGCCCGAGGTCGCGCCGTCCATTCCGCCCAAAAGGTTCAAAAGGGTGGTCTTGCCCGCGCCCGAACTGCCGAGCACGACGACAAATTCGCCGTCTTCGAGTTCGAACGAAGCGTCGGTAAGAGCGGGCACGGTAACGCTGCCCACTTTGTACTCCTTCGACACGTTTTTAAGCGAAAGATAGCTCATTTTACTCTCCTCTTTGTTTGTTGTAAGACGTTGTTAAGTGATTTGTAAATTGTTTGTAAGCGGATTAAAGACGTTTTTAAGCCGTCAGCGCGTTGGCGGTTTGTGTGGTTTGCAAATCGTTTTTTCACGCTTTGCTTGTTGGCGGTTTGCGCGTTTATGTTTTATGTTCGTCCGATATTATTATAGCGCGGATATGTGTAAAAGCCAAAATTTTTTAAGTGAAATTATTGTAAAATTTAACGCAGGTTGGGGATAAGTGTAGTTTATCGCGGGAACGCTTGCGGCGGGCACTTTGAAAAGCGCCCGCCGCATTATTAAATGACTGTTGTTTCGACCGTATATGTTCGATACGGTCTTATTAATTCAATATTTTTGCCGTTAATTTTTTATTTCCATATTTCTTCACTTTTACTTTCACGCGTAAGTTTTATGTCGCGCGCTTTTATGGGTTTTAACAAACGATTTTGATACTTGAACGCTATTCGGTTTGTTAAGCTGATTGTCGCTGAAATTTGGTCATCGTCCAACGCAGAAGAGAGTATGATAGACGTATAAGTAATTAATGTGTTATGTTCGTCCGCCACTTCTCCGTCAACCTTGATATAGTGGTGATAAAATCCCGCATAGACAATAATAATGTGCGAGTTGACCTGATACACCTTGCAATTAACAAGCAGAGTACAAATAGCAATTGCAAAGGTAAAAATAATCAACAAGGCTCCCAAAGTTAGTTTCAAGCTTAATACCAAATCGGCATATTCTTCTTGCGGTAACTTAAAAAAGATCGTAAACAGCAAGGAAAAGATAAACAATGACGCCCAAACCAACCTTAAAATCAAAATCTTTTTTTGTTCTGCTAACATATTTCACTCCGTAAAATAAAAGATTACTAGAAATGGATATTGACAAAATAGTTAATAACTCAATGTACAAATTATTATAATGGAACAAAGTGTTCCACGTCAAGTATATTGGAACGATTTGTTCTAAAATGTTTACATGAATAAATTTTCTTCAAGACTGCGCGAGCTTCGTATCGAAAAAAATATGTCGAGGGCAGAGCTTGCAGAAAAATTGCGCATTTCGATAAGGATGATTTCATATCTGGAAACGGGAAAACGCGAATGTTCCTTTGATATGCTGATAGCGATTGCGGATATATTTGATACAACCACCGATTATCTGCTTGGCAGAAGCGAATACTGATTATTTTTAATTGCAGTTTTGAACCGATTTATCGTAAATTTGACACAAAAAAATAGTCCAAAAGGCGGCTTGACTTTTCGTCAAGCCGCCTTTTGGTTGACTTTTGGTGCACCGCTTGAAAACAAGATTGAACTTTCGAGTTCTTCAAGCGATACGGTTTCTTCTTTACCGTTTGCATTGT
>CANRDY010000054.1 GCA_947629515.1 uncultured Clostridia bacterium | reverse complement strand
GCTCATCTCGTGCGGCAAAACAGCGGGTGTCCGCTGTTTTGAGAAACCCCGCACTCGACCCCGTGGTCTGTGCTTGCCCTTTGAAACCAACACCCGCTTCCAAAATAATCCTCACCACAACTTTTTTGCGCAAGCAAAAAAATTTCACTTTTTACCACAGGTAAAAAATTTCACTTGCGGCGTTCCGCCGCAAATTTCACTTTTGCCGCAAGGCAAAAATTTCACTTGCGCGTAGCGCAAATTCTTCCGTTCCCCACAAACAGCCCCATATCGTAAATTTCCGCCGCGAGCGGGAGAAGAAGAACGCTCGTTCGGCGGAAATTGACCCGATTTCGTTTATTTTAACGCCCAATATTACCCGAAAGGCGTTATATAAACATTTGTTTGTAATTGTATTATAGCACCACTTTTCGCCTTTGTCAACGCTTTTTTATAAAAAAATATGGGAATTGACGAAAATATTTTTTTATGGTAGAATAAAGTTGATTTCACAAGTATTTCACCCCGTCCGCATTTAATTGCCCGCCGCGCGGGTTATTATATAAATGTAAGGGCACTTTACAGCGGCACTAAAAAACGCTTCACAAGGTCACTTCAAAAAGTTCCTGTAATGGGCACGATAGAAAGTGCGCTTCACAAAGGTCGCTTCATTTAGGCTTTATACAGGCACGATAAAAAGTGCGCTTTATAACAATATCACCCCAACAACAAATTCCACAACATCGGTTTAACGACCCGCGGGCGGCTTCCCCCCAAAAAAAGCCGACCCGCAAAGGAGAGCAGGTATGAGAGTAAAAGGAGAGCAGGTATGAGAGTTCTTATAGTCGACGACGAAGAAATGATCCGCAACGTACTTAAAGAGTACGTCGAGTTCGAGGGCGGTCAGGCGTTCGAAGCCGCCGACGGCATGCAGGCGGTCAAAATGTGCCGCGACAACGATTACGACATTATTTTAATGGACGTAATGCTTCCCCGTCTCGACGGCTTTTCCGCCGTAAAAGAAATCAAAAAAATCAAGAATATTCCCGTCATCATGCTTTCGGCGCGCGGCGAGGAGTACGACAAGCTATTCGGTTTCGAGATAGGCGCGGACGACTACGTCACCAAGCCGTTCTCTCCCAAAGAGGTCATGGCGCGTATACACGCCGTTTTGAAGAGGGGAAGAGAAGAGCCCGCGTCGGTCGTCACGTTCGAGGGGCTGACCGTCGATATGGCGGGTCGTAACGTCTACGTCGACGGCGAAAAGGTCGAACTCACCCCCAAGGAGTACGAAATTTTATTCTACTTCGTCAAAAACAAGGGCATCGCGCTCACCCGCGAAAAACTGCTCATGGACGTCTGGGGCTTCGATTTCTACGGCGACGACCGCACCGTCGACACCCACATAAAAATGTTGCGTTCCAACCTCAAACAGTATCGCAAGTTCATAATCACCCTGCGCGGGCTGGGCTATAAGTTCGAGGCGTGAACCTCACCGCCCCCAACGTCGTTCCCATTAAATAAAGGCGTGAACCCCACCGCCCCCAACGGCGTTCCCCTTAAATAAAGCCGTCAACCTCGATTTACAAACTTTTCGGGCGTGAACCCAAAAGGCACGATCCTTCCCCCAAACTCCGCCCTTAAAAACAATTCCACCGTCACCCAAGGAAAACGCAAAATTGAAGCAGATCAAAAAGCCCGGACGGGCGATAAAACCGCGCAGCGTCCACACGGCGATGTTCGTATATATGTGCATATTCAGTTTTATCCTCGTGCTGTTAGCCGACGTGGTATTCTTTTTTCTGCTGGCAAACACGGTGGAGGGGCAGGCGCGCGTCCGCGTTGACGACATAGGCGACAGCGTAGCCGCGCTCGTCGACGGCAACGCAGAGGTGGAAGAGGTGACCCGCTCGTTCGAACGTTACCGCCAGAACGAGGGCGTTCTCATCTATCTCTTCGACGACGACGGCGACGTTCTTACCCCGTCGGTAAGTTCCGAGGGTCTAACGCAGGACATTTTCAAGGAACTCAAATCCCGCCTTTCCGAATCGGAGACGGGGCAAAACGTCGTTTATCGCTACGCAAGCGGAATGAACTACGGCGTTCGGCTTGCACATTCGCCTCTGCCGCCCGTGCAGAACGGCGGGAACGTTTCGTCCGACCCCGCGGGTGAAACCTATCTTCTGGTCACATATCCGCTTATGATAGTCCGCCAGACCATGACGGCAATGATACTGTATCTCTCGGCGGCAAGCGTCGCCGTGCTCGCGCTCGCGTTCGTAATTTCATACAGCATAACCAAAAAGTTGACGCAGGGACTTAAAAATATGTCCGACACGGCGGTGTTGCTTGCCAAGGGCGACTATTCTGTCACCTTCCACGACGCGGACTATGCCGAAATGGCACAGCTTTCCGACTCTTTGAACTACGTCCGCGACGAGGTGAAAAAGAGCCGCGACTTCCAGCGCGAAATACTCGCCAACGTCACGCACGACTTAAAGACCCCTCTCACCATGATAAAGGCGTACGCCTCGATGGTTCAGGAAATTTCGGGCGACAATCCCGAAAAGCGAAACGCGCATTTACAGGTAATAATCGACGAGGCGGACAGACTGACGGGGCTTGTAAACGACGTTCTCACCGTCTCTAAGGTCAACTCCAACATAGGCGAATTGAACCTCAAAGTGTTCAATCTGACCGACTTTTTATACGGAATAATAGACAAATTCGGCTATCTTCAACAGAGCGGGTACAGCCTTATGCTCGACATAGACCCCAATTTATACACCCGCGCCGACGACGAAAAGATAAGTCAGGTGATTTACAATCTTTTGGGGAACGCGGTCAGCTACACGGGCGAGGACAAGACCATATATATCAGCTTAAAGGGCAGTTTAGACGGAAAGCGGATAAAGTTCTCGGTGCGCGACACGGGCGAGGGCATTTCCCGCGAGGAGCTTCCGCACATATGGGACAGATATTTTATGGCGGGGGAGAACCATAACCGCCCCGTCAAGGGCACGGGTTTGGGGCTGAACATAGTCAAGCACATATTGGAGAAGCACAACTTCGATTTCGGCGCAGACAGCGAAAAGGGCAAAGGCTCGATTTTCTGGGTCGATTTCCCCGCCGTCTCCTCCGACCCGCCCGACATGCCTTACAAAATAGAACGAAGCAGATTATAAGCATTTTAAATAATATCGGATTATATTAAGGCACTGTTCGCGCGCGGGTGTTTTAACGCCCGCGCGCATAATATCGGAGCATATTAAGGCACTGTCATTTCGAGCCGATTGAGAAGACGTGAAACGTCTTCGATTGAGCGAGAGAATCCCCCCGTGGTCTGCTCGGGGCACTTTGAAACCAACAATCAATTTTTAATAATATCGGAGCACATTATGGCACTGTCATTTCGAGCGACATGACACGCGCCGTAGGCGCGGGATTGAGCGAGATAATCCCCCCGTGGTCCGTGCTTGCACTTTGAAACGCGTACCTCAAAAAACCCGTGGTCTGCTCGGGGCACTTTGAAACGCGAACCCAATTCCAAATAATACTCACAAAAAAAGCGTGCAACCGAAAAATTTCGGTTGCACGCTTCCGCATAGTAGAAACGTCAATATCCCAAAATCATAGCTCCGCAAGCGGCGTCGACCGCCGCGGCGATTTCAGGCAACGTTAAAAGAGCTACATAATAACATTTTCAAAGATATAAGCGGCTTGCGCGGGAATACAGATTATTGCCGTCTTGCCGTTTTTGAACTTGACCTGATACTTCGGACCTATTTTAAGTTGGTTGCTGCCCATTTTGAAATTTGCTTCCTGCTGTAACACCTCGCACGAAGCGACATCTTCTTTCCCAAAGACGAAATCATCGAGCTTCTCTCCGTAAATCATAAATTTACCCTTGTTGCCCTTTTCGCCTTTGCCCAAATATGCCGACGGTAAATTTCCGTTGCGGAAGTCCGAGCCTGTAACCACGCCCAACATATTCGAGTTCATGCGAAGCATAAGTTTGAAAAATCCTGCCATTTTTTCTTTCTCCTTTATAAAATTGTAGAATGTGAACGTTTTTTTGCGAATATCCATTTACATTCCGAAACATATTATAAACTAACTATCAGTTAGTTGTCAAGTAAAATCTAACCAATAGTTATAAAATTTCGGTAAGGTGATGATATGGATTTGATTAAACAACGATTGAGCCAAGAGCTGAAAGCGAGTAACCTTACCACGATAGAGATAGCAAGAAGAGTGGGTATTTCGCCCGAAATGGTAACGCAGTATTCGACCACGAAAAAGTTGCCGAAGCTGGATACATTTGCGCGCATATGCAAGGAATTGGACTTGTCTGCAAATTACATTTTAGGTCTTGAAGATTAAAAAGAGGTATTAAAGATTAAAAAAGGTTTTATGGGTTAAAAGTTGTGAGGGGGTGTTTTCAAAATATTATCGGAGTGCAATGATACACTTTTCGTGCGCGGCGGGCGGCAAAATGCCGCCCGCCGCGCTTTCTCCCGCAAACTTCGTATATGCGTCGCATAACATTGTCGCGCTCCGCTTTTGCTTGGTCACTTACATCATTGTAAGCTCCCTCGCAAACTGCTCGCGCTCCTCGTTCTGCTCGCATCTCCGAAGTTTCTCACTTCGTAATTGCAAGGGCAACCGAGCACACTAAACTCCCCATTCGCGCCCCTTCACTTGTGAGGGGGAGCTGTCCGCGAACGCGGAC
>CANRDY010000053.1 GCA_947629515.1 uncultured Clostridia bacterium | reverse complement strand
ACCCTCGGCAGAGCGTCGGGCTACGCCCTCGCGCGAACCCGCTTCGCGGGCTTCTCATAGCGTTCGAAATGACAGTGGCTTATGTCGCTCCGATAATATTTGGAAGTCCTACCCCTACCCTACCCTCCCCCTCCTAATGGAAGGGGAGGTAATGGGCGATTGGGTGATTGCTTGAACGAAGTGAGAAAGGTCGAAGAAGCAAGCAAGACAAGGCGAACGAGCGACGACCGCAGCGAGTGTACAATGAAGTACACGAACAAGGCGGAGCGATGTTCAACACAGTATTGCGTAGCTTATTCGAGCTTTTAGGCAGTTTACGAGAGTTTGCGGATCTGTATATACTCCACTTCCACATCAGTATTTCTGCCGAACATCTGTATGTTGAGCTTTGCCTTTTGAGCGGCGTCGTTGAGTTCGGTTATAACGCCCTCGAAGCCCTCGAGAGGTCCCGAATCGACGCCCACTCTGTCGCCTACGGCAAAGTCGACGTTCTCCACAACGTCCTCCAAACGCATCTTGCGGATCTCGGCTTCCTTCATGGGAATGGGTCTGCCCGCGGGACCGACGAAGCCCGTCACGCCCCTCGTGTTGGTTACCCAATACCACAGCTGGTTGGAGTATATCATCTTTATAAAGACATAGCAAGGCAACAGCTTGCGTTCGACTATCTTACGCTTGCCGTTCTTCTCTTCTATAGTCTGCTCCATGGGGATCTTCACGTCGAAGATCATATCCTGCAAGTTGTTGTTCTCGATAAGCCTGAAAAGGGAATCCTTTACCATTGCCTCATATCCCGAATAGGTATGGAGAATGTACCAGCAAGGCTTTTCGTTTTCGTCCGCCATATATTCCCCCCTCAATTAAGAACCTATACCGGTTATAAGTTTAAGAAGTTCCTGCAAGCCGTAGTTGATGCCCGTAACGACGAGCGTAAAGGCAAGAACTACCACTAAAACCACGCACGTACCCCTTACGACCTTGGGGAAAGTGGGCCATGTCACCCTTTTGAGTTCCGAAAAGGTCTCTTTCAGTTTTCTGCCCATGCGTACGAATATGTTGGGCTTTTTGGCGTTAGCGTCTTTCTGGGCTGCCATTTTTTAACCTCTTACTTGCTTTCCTTGTGCTCGGTGTGCTTTTTGCAGAACGGGCAGTACTTGGAGATGGTTATCCTGTCGGGATCGTTGCGCTTGTTTTTATAACTGTCGTAGTTGCGGTGTTTGCACACGGTGCATTCGAACGTTATTTTGGTTCTTACCTGCGCTTTGGTTGCCATTGTAGTAAAACTCCGTACAAAAAAATTACACCCCTCAAATTGCGGTGTAAAGAGAGTTTACCAAAATTTTACGCGCTTGTCAACACTTTTTAAAGACTTTTTTCGAAAAAAATGCAAGCGGAACGCAAGCGTTACGCAAGCGTTCCGCTTGAGCGGCGTGTCGCCGCAGACGGGATCCTTAACGGCGGGGAAGCGAGAGCAAGCAAGAGGCAATGAACGAGCCGTTTTTTGGGTTCGCGGTTCAAAGTGCCCCGAGCAGACCACGGGGGGATTCTCTCGGTCAATCGCTTCACGCACTTTGTGCGTGAAGTCTCATATCCCTCGAAATGACAGTGTCATAATAAGCTCCGCTCATATTTAAAAAGTAAGAACGAAGTAAATTGCAATTACGAAGTGAGAAACTTTGTAGATGCGAGCAGAACGAGGAGCACGCGGATTTTGCGAAAGGAGTTTACAATGAAGTAAATGACTGAGCAAAAACATAAACGCAACATAACTTTATGTTGAACAGCCCACACGCCGTATTACTGCCACGTTGTTAAGACACTTGGTCAAGCGGAACGCTTGCGAAGCATATACGAAGTTTGCGGCAGAAATTGCGGCGGGCGGCAAAATGCCGCCCGCCGCTATTTTTTATTTAAATTCCGCTTACCAAACAAGACTCAGCTGTTCCATCCAGCCCGCCGCCGCAAATACGTTGAACTGGCTGAATACCACTACCGTCGCAAGCGATATGGTGGACATTATCTTGATAAGTATGTCGAGCGACGGTCCTACCGTGTCTTTCAAAGGATCGCCCACGGTGTCGCCGACGACCGAAGCGTCGTGCGCCGCTCCGCCCTTTTCTTCGCCTTCGACGCCGCCCGACTCGATGTACTTCTTGGCGTTATCCCACGCCCCGCCCGAGTTGCCGCAGAAAATGGCAAGCATTATCGCCGAAATGGTCGCGCCCATAAGCACGCCGCCGACAAAGTTCGGTCCGAAGATAAAGCCCGTCGCAAGCGTGAACACTATGCACATTATGCAGGGAAGCCTCATCTGTTTGAGCGCGCCCGACGAGGAGATCTTTATGCACTGCTCGTAGTCGGGCAGAACCTTGCCCTCTCTCAGCCCGTCGATCTCCCTGAACTGACGGCGCACCTCTTCTACCATCTGCCGCGCCGCCTTGGCTACGGCGTTTATGAGCATGCCCGAGAACATGTAGGGCAACGCCGCTCCGCACAGCGCGCCGCACAGCGTCATGGGATTTATTAAATTCAGAACCAATAATTTTATCGAATCTATTTGCTGGAACGCAAACAGATAGCTCGTCATAAGCGACAGAGCGGCGAACGCCGCCGAGCCGATCGCAAAGCCCTTGCCTATCGCAGCGGTGGTGTTGCCGACGGAGTCGAGCTTGTCGGTTATACCGCGCACGCTCTCGTCGAGATAGCTCATCTCGGCAATGCCGCCCGCGTTGTCGGAAATGGGTCCGTACGTGTCTACCGAAACGGTCGCGGCGACAAAGGAAAGCATGCCCATGGCCGCGCACGCAACGCCGTACATTCCCGCTATGGCGTAGCTTCCGAATATGGCGACGGCAAGCACTACGACGGGAAGCATACAGCTTATCATACCCGTCGCAAGCCCCTGCGTAACTGTGAGAGCCGCGCCCTCTTTCGAAGCCGAAGCAATGCCCTTGGTGGGCTTATAGTCGTAGCTAGTGTAATATTCGGATATGATACCTATAACTATACCCGCGATTATTCCGCAAACAGCCGCAAGCCAGGGCGAGAACGCGCCCACGCGGAAGCCCGCGTCCGTGAATACCTTATCGGTTATCCCGCCGAAATCCTTAAACATGAACCAGCTTAAAATACAGCCCGCGACGACCGCGCCGCCCGCCGAAATCCACGTTGCGATGTTGAGTTCCATATGCGGGTTATTCGAAAGTTTGGGTTTGAACACTATGTAGGAAATTCCGAGCACGCATGCAAGCAACCCGCATCCCGCGAATATGAGGGGGAACAAAAGTAAGTTCGAAAGGAACGCCGAGCTCGTCACAATGTTGTGCATGAACAGTTCTCCCGCGAGAATGACCGCGGAAAGGATCGCACCCACATAGCTTTCGAGAAGGTCGCTGCCGAGACCGGCTACGTCGCCCACGTTGTCGCCCACGTTATCGGCTATGGTAGCGGGGTTGCGGGGGTCGTCCTCGGGAATGTGCTCTTCGGTCTTGCCCACGAGGTCCGCGCCCATGTCCGCCGCCTTGGTGTAAATGCCGCCGCCTACGCGGTTGAACAGGGCTATTATGGAACAGCCAAGCGCATAGCCCGAAAGGGTCATTGTGAAGTTGCTTTTAAGACCGATGAAGTTGGTCTGTTCGGTGTGCGAGATTATATCGGCTATCTGTCCCGCGCCTATTCCGAATATGGCGTAGACGAGGACGGCGCCCAAAAGCGCGAAGCCCGCAACGCAAAGACCCATTACCGAGCCGCCCTTAAAGGCAACTTTCAAAGTCTTGCCGAGGTCGCCGCTCTCGCGCGCCTTGTTGGTCACGCGCACGTTGGCGTAGGTGGCAATTTTCATGCCGACCCAGCCCGCCGACGCGCTCATTACCGCGCCCATAACAAAGGCTATCGCCGCCTGCCAGCTGATAACGACCAGCACGAGAACGGCTATTACCGCGCCTATTATCGCAACTACTTTGTACTCGTAGGCGATGAAGGCGTTTGCGCCCTTTCGTATCGCGCCCGCTATCTCCTGCATTCTTTCGGTGCCCTCTTCCAGCTTTTTGACGCTGAAATAGTTGAACACCGCGTAGGCGACCGCCAGAACGACGGCTATGCCCACGATGATTAAGAGAAGTTCACCCATTTTTTACTCCTTGGTTTTTTATCTTTTACAATTCTATCACATATGATTGCGAAAATCAACCCCCTTCGCCCCATTTGGCGAATATCGTAATAAGAAAATTTTTAACTGTTTGCGCGGTGGTTATTATTTTAGAATAGGGTTCGCGTTTCAAAGAGCAAGCACAGACCACGGTGGGTCGAGTGCGGATTTTTCAAAACAGCGGACACCCGCTGTTTTGCCGCACGAGATGAGCTTGCGCATAGTGCAAAGCGCAAGCGGTGCCCGAGCGCGGCGTTGCTCCTTACGCCGCGCGAGAACTCTCGCTCAATCGCTTCACGCACTTTGTGCGTGAAGTCTCATAGCGTTCGAAATGACGGTGCCTTATTTTGCTCCGATAATATTTGGGAAACACCCCCTCAGTCCGTAAACGGACAGCTCCCCCTCATAAATGAAGGGGAGCGAATGTTTTTTTCTTTTCCCCTCCCCTTTTTCAAGGGGGAGGGTTAGGGTAGGGGTTTTTCCAATAATAACTGTCACCCTGAGCAAGCGAAGCGCGTCGAACGGGTCTATTCCGCAGTATAACGGAGTTTTTATAAGGTGGACATTATTCAGAAGTGGTAACGCGTTTCAAAGAGCAAACACAGACCACGGGGGGATTCTCTCACTCAATCGAACCCGCTATCGCGGGATTCTTATGTCGTTCGAAATGACAGTGCCTTATGTTGCTCCGATAATATGCGCGCGGGCGTTTGAAAAACGCCCGCGCGCTTTATATTCCTATGCTTAACCTCACCCCACGCGCTTCCAATAATAGTTATAATAACTGACCGAAGCACCCAAAATATCCCTGAACAACTTTGAGTTATTTTGAGCGTCGTCGACATTTACGGCGATCGCCCCCGACATATTCTCATTTTCCGAAACCTGCCAGCCCGTCTTGTTCTCAAACGTCACGCTTGAAAGGTTATCGCAATCGGCGAACGCGCTGTATCCTATCGAAGTTACGCTGTCGG
>CANRDY010000052.1 GCA_947629515.1 uncultured Clostridia bacterium | reverse complement strand
GCCTTTGCGCGCGGAACTTTTTTAATGGCGATAATAAACCTCACCCCCGACAGCTTTTACGCCCCAAGCAGAACTTTCGGCGACAACGCGCTGTTTGCCGCCGAAAAGGCGGTAAAAGAGGGGGCGGCGATCCTCGATTTGGGCGCGCAGTCAACCCGACCGGGGTACGAAGAGATGAGCGCGGACGAAGAGATAGCCCGCCTCGAAATTCCCTTAAAGAGGATAAAAGAAAATTTTTCCGTGCCCGTCTCCGTAGACACGTATTTCGAAAAGACGGCGCGCTTTGCCCTTGAAGCGGGCGCGGATATGATAAACGACGTTTGGGGGCTTTCACGCTCGCCGAACATAGCAAAATTCGTTGCGAAGCACGGCGCGTCGCTATGCATAATGCACAACTCCCAAACCCCCGTTATGGGCGATTTATTTAAAAACGTGTTGAGTTTTTTAAAAAATTCAACCGACTTCGCCATAAAAAACGGCGTCGAAAAGGAGCGCATCGTCGTCGACGGCGGCATAGGTTTTGCCAAGGACAAAAAGCAGAACTTCGAGCTTTTGAACGGCTACGAAAGGCTGAACATTTTGGGCTTTCCCACGCTTTTGGGGTGCAGCCGCAAGTCGATGTTCGGCGGGCGGGTCGAAGAACGGCTGCCCCAAACCCTTTCGGCAACCGAGCTTGCGTGCGCCAAGGGCGTGCTCTTCGTGCGGGTGCACGACGTAAAGGAGAACGCAGAAGTAATAAAAAGGTTCTACGGCTTCACCCCCCAACCACAAATATTTTAAGGGCGATCCTTCCCCCCGACCCGCGCGGTTATCCCGTGCGGAAGCCTCGCCGAACGCGCCGCCTCGCGCGGCGCAGGTTCACACCAAAAACAAAAGCGGCGCAGGTTCATATCAAAACCCGCGCGGCGCAGGTTCACACCAAAACAAAAGCGGCATAAGCCGAAAAAATTTTTTTAAGGAGCGCGTAACCAATGGGAGCGCAGGGCAAAATTTTTATAAACGGTCTCAAAATCAGGGCTTGCCACGGCGTGCTCGCAAGCGAAAAGGTCACGCCGCAGACCTTTATTTTCGACGTCGAACTCAGCCGCGACCCGTGCGCCGCGGGCTTTTCGGACAGCCTTAAAAGCACAGTCAACTACTCCGAGGTGTGCGCCCTCGTCACAAAGATCGCCACGCAAAACACCTACGACCTCATCGAAAAACTCGCGTTCGAATGTGCCTTGCAGATTTTGGAAAACTTCCCCGTAAGCGGCGCAAAAGTCACCGTAAAAAAGCCCGAAGCCCCCGTGCCCGCCCAATTTTCGTACATGGCGGCGCAAGCCGAACTCAGTTGGGAGACCGTCTATTTATCCCTCGGTTCAAGCATGGGTGACAGAAAAAATTTTATGAACGCCGCTCTTTCGCTCCTTTCAAAGGAGAGGGGCGTCCGCCTCGTAAAAAGCTCGTCCGTCATCGAAACTCCGCCCTACGGCGGCGTCGCAAAGAACGCCTTTTTGAACTGCGCCGCTCAAATTCAAACTTGCCTTTCGCCAAAAGCCTTGCTCGAAGTTTGCCACCGCGTCGAAAACGCGTGCCACCGCGTGCGCACCGAGAAGTGGGGCGACAGAACGCTCGACATCGACATAATCTTCTACGGACGCGAGATAATCTGCGAGGAGGGGCTTATTATCCCACACCCCGAGTATCAAAAGCGCGACTTTGTGCTGACGCCCTTAAAGGAGCTTGCCCCCGACTTCGTCTGCCCCGTACTGCATAAGCGCATAAGGGATTTGTGAACCGAACGCGTGCGAACCTTTCCGCGGTCGTACTGCGGCTGAACCGAACGCGTGCGAACCTTGCCGACGGGCGGAGGGATTTACTTAAAAAAGGGCGCGTTCTTTTCTTAAAACGTCAATGTCAAATTTTCGTTTTTGATTTGAAAAATCGCCCGTTCAGCCTCTTTTTATAAAATTTATTTGTGCAACGTGCACAAAAATTTTTAAAAAATCTATACAACAATTCAATAATATGTTATAATCGCAACGCAAAGAGTATAAATGGTTTTCAACGACGGGCGTTGCGTTTTTTGCGTTCCGCCCCCGTGGGGAGTATAGATTTGGAAAAGATAGGCATTATTGATTTAGGCTCGAATTCCGCAAGACTCGTTATAGTAAATCTCTTCGCGGACGGCTATTTTATGGTCGTGGACGAGTTGAAAGAGAGCGTGCGCCTCGGACAGGACATGGAGCGCGACGGCTTTTTGAAGCCGGCGCGCGTTGCCGACACCATAAAGACGTTAAAGATGTTCCGCAAGCTGTGCGACGCAAGCAACGTCACCCGCATTATCGCCATCGCCACCGAAGCCGTGCGCAGGGCGAAGAACCAGCGCAGTTTCCTCGACGAAATTCAGGCTAACTGCGGAATAAAGATTCGCGTTCTCTCCGCCGAGGAAGAGGCGGTTTTGGTATATCGCGGCGTTATCAACACCATGGATATCCCCAAGGGAATAGTGCTCGAAATAGGCGGCGGTTCGACAAAGATAGTCTACTATAACCGCAGAAATATGCTCAACTACGTCACTTTGCCCTTCGGCGCGGTAACGCTTACGGGAATGTTTGCCGAAGAGGGCTTAAAGCCGCAGGAGCAGGCGGCAAAGATAGAGGAGTTCTTCACCGAAGAACTTAAAAAGGTCGAATGGCTTAGCGAGGTCGACCCCGACGTACAGATGATAGGCGTGGGCGGGTCGTTCCGAAACCTCTTCAAAATAACCAAAATGGTGCATAAATATCCCCTCGACACCGTGCACAACTATCAGATGTCGGGCGAGGATTTTATGTCCGTCTACGATATGATAAAGGTGCTCGACCTCGACAAAAAGAAGAAGATAAAGGGGCTTTCGGCAGAGCGCGCCGACATTCTTCCCGCCGCACTTGCAGTAATAAAGTCGTTTATGACATACATGAACATAACCGATTTCACCCTTTCGGGCGCGGGACTCAGGGAAGGCATAATGTTCAATCAGGCTCTTCCCATGACTTTGGAAAAGCCCATAGCCGACGTTCTGAACTATTCGCTCACGACCCTTGTAAAGTACTACGACTGCGACGAAAAGCACGTCGAACACGTGGTAAATCTGAGCATACAGCTTTTCAAACAGCTCCGCGTTTTACACAAGTTTCCGAGGCAATATCTTCGTATCCTCAAAGTTGCGGCAATGCTGCACGACTGCGGAATGAGGATAAAATATTACAACCACCAGCGGCACAGCTGGTATATGATACTCAACGCCACGCTCTACGGCGTAAGCCACCGCGACATAGTGCTTGCGGCGTTCACGGCGTGCTGTCATAAAAAAGAGGACATAAACGCCTACGATTGGGCGAGATACCGCGACCTCGTCACCGACGACGACCTTGAAATAGTCAAAAAACTCGGCGTAATGCTGAGGATCGCCGAAAGCCTCGACAGATCCCATTCGGGGGCGATAAAGAGCATCAACTGCGACATTTTGGGCGATTCGGTAATTATGAAGACCGAAGTGGAGGGCGACGCAACTTTGGAGATCCGCAACGCAATGGCGGCGGGAACGGAGTTCAGAAAGTCCTTCCACAAGAACCTCGAAATACTGTAAAAAATATGCCGTCCACGCAACGGACGGCATAAACTTTTAAGTATCGACATAAAAAAGTTCATTAAGTTACAGGCGGAAAAAATTATGCAATACGTTCTGGCAAGCGCGTCGCCGCGCCGCAGAGAGCTGTTAAAGCAAATACTGCCCGAGTTCGAAGTTATCCCCGCCGAGTGCGGCGAAGAGGTGAACCTTTCGCTCTTTCCCGAGCAAATGGTGCTCGCCCTTGCCGAGAGGAAGTGCGACGAGGTTTTTAAGAAGAACCCCGACAAAACGGTTATCGGTTGCGACACGGTGGTGGTATTCGGGGGCGAAGTGCTCGGCAAGCCCAAAAACAGAGACGACGCAACGCGCACGCTCAAAATGCTTTCGGGCAAGACCCACTTTGTAATAACGGGCGTATGCGTTAAAAACAAGTTCTATCAAAAATCGGCGTTCGACAAAACAGAGGTCAGGTTCAACCCTCTCTCGGACGATTTTATAAAGATATACGTCGATTCGGGCGCGCCCCTCGACAAGGCGGGGAGCTACGGCATACAGGACGGCGGGTTCGTAAAGGAGTACTTCGGAAGCTACACAAACGTAGTGGGCTTGCCCGTCACCCTTGTAAAAAAACTTTTGGAAGAGGTAAGAGTAGACAGATGAAGAGAATTGCAATAGATTTGGGATCGGGAGTGACCAAGATATATATGCCGGGGTGCGGCGTAGTTTTGACCGAAGCGACATGCGTTGCGGTAGAGGAGTTCGAAGAAAAGGGCGAAAAGAAGTTCGGCATAAAGGCGTTCGGCGACAAAGCCCGCGCGCTTTCGGGCAGAGCCGCGCTCAACACGCGCATAGTCAATCCCGTCAGCGAGGGCGACATAATCAACGAACAGCTTGCCGCCCACCTTTTGGCGTATTTTCTCGACAAGATAGAAATAACTCCCCGCAAAGCCCGTCACACCGAGGTGATGTTCATAGTTCCATGCGGAATAAAGCCCGAAACCAAGCGCAAGTACATGCGCCTTGCCGACGAGTGCTGCATCGAAATGGCGTACTTCACCTTAACGCCTTTTGCGGCAGTCCTCGGTCATAACGTCACCGTAAGCGAGAGCACGCCCGTGTTCTCCCTCGACATAGGCTACACCCTCACGAACATAGCCGCCTTTTCGCAGGACGGAATAATCTCGGGAATGAACGTCAACCTCGGCGGAAGGAATATAGATATCCACCTCATGGACGAGTTCGCCGAAAACGGCAATTTCAAAATGGGAACGCTCACCGCCGAACGCCTCAAAAACACGGTGGGCAGTCTGCTCCCCGACGACAACAAAATAACCGTGATAGACGGCAGAGAAATTTCTTCGGGCGCGCCCTCTTCGATAAGCGTCAATTCGGGCAGAATTTACGCCATAATCTCGGCGTTCGCCGATAAGATAGTAACCTATGTGCAATCCGTTCTCAAAAAACTTCCCGCAGAGGTCGCCTCGGCGGTAATGCGCGGAGGCATATATCTCTCGGGCGGGCTTATGAAGCTCGACGGCTTGCCCGAGTATATCTCGCAAAAACTGTCTATCCCCGTCAATATGCCCGAGGAATCGTCGCTCGCCGCGGTAATAGGCGGAGGGGTCATTCTCGCCGACGACGTTCTGCTCGAACGCCTTTCGACGGTAGAAGAGGATTAAAGTATCCCCCCGCCCGCCTGATAAAAAACGGGACAGACCTCAATTGCCGAATAAAGAGGAGGGAAACCCCGGTCCGTTAAATAAAACGGCGCGGCAGAATAAATTTAATAAATAAAAAGAAGCCGCGCGGCGTTTGCGCCGCGCGGCTTTTACCATTTATTACAATCAAACCAACCTCAAATTCCGTCAAGCGTCTACGCCTCTGAATTTGAGTTCCTTGTTCACCTTTCTTATCTTGCGCTTGATGGGG
>CANRDY010000051.1 GCA_947629515.1 uncultured Clostridia bacterium | reverse complement strand
GATTGAGAAGACGTGAAACGTCTTCGATTGAGCGAGAGAATCCCCCCGTGGTCTGCTCGGGGCACTTTGAAACGCGTTACCACTTCCAAATAATATCCACCTTACAAAAACTCCGTTATACTGCGGAACAGACCCGTTCGACGCGCTTCGCTTGCTCAGGGTGACAGTTATTTAAAATAAAGCCCCGCGGCGGGCGCGCGGCAACGCGCCCGCCGCGGGGCAGAATAGTGCCTTAATTCACCACGATAATATTAAACCGCGCGGGCGCGAACGCGCCCGCGCGCCAAACCGCCAAACGCCGCAGTCATTTTTTGCCGCCGTTGGAAAAATCTTTGCATTGAAATTGCGGATAGTTGCATTTATAATGGAATTATGAAAAAGATTTCTAAAATCGCGGCGGTCGTATGCGCGTTGGCGGCAATGTCCCCCGCCGCACTTGCGGGTTGTTCCGCGATGTCCGCAGACCAACAAGATAATTCCGGATCATACCCCGGCGGGCAGTTACAAGCCGTCGACGACGGTCGGCTTTCCCCCGAAGAAAACGGCGTTCAGTCAAACGGCGTTCCGTCGGATAACGGTTCGACCCAAAGCGGTTCGACCCAAAACGGTTCAAGCCAAAATGAAAAAGCCGACGAGGCGTTTTTACATTCTCCGCCCGCGGTGTGCTACGCGCGGGTAGACGTGGACGGCGTGAACATACGCGCCTCGGCGGGCACGGGCGGCGCGGTGCGCGGGCTTGGCTTGAAGAGCGAGGTGTTCCCCGTTTTTGCGCAGGAGAACGGCTGGATAAAGACGGCGTTCCGCGGAAAAACCGCCTACATTTCGGCGGGCTGTTGCGAGCATATGCACATGTGCGGAAGCGAGGACGCGCTTATCGAAGCCGTCATTAACGAGGGGTGCAAGCTCCTCGGCACGCCCTACGTGTACGGCGCGGTGAGGTATCACGACGGCTCGGGCAGGCTTGTTGGCGGGTTCACGGCGGAAGAGTTCGACTGTTCTTCGCTTATGCAGTATATCTTTTACAAGGGCGCGGGCAAGCTGTTGCAGGTCAACACGCGCACGCAGATAAAGCAGGGCAAAACTGTGGACAGAAGCGGGCTTCGAAGGGGAGACCTTATGTTCTTCACGAACGATTCCCGCAAGAACCTTTCGGGCGTGGAGCGGGTGGGGCACGTCGCGCTTTGGCTGGGCGACGGCTATATCCTGCACACCGCCTCGGACTACGCCAAAATCGAGCTTGTTTCGCAAAAGCGTTGGAGCTATTTTATTCAGGCGCAGCGCGTGCTTTGAGGCGCCCCGCCTTTTTGCTCCCGTTAAACTTCGTATATGCTTCGTTCTGCGGTGTCGCGCTTACGTTTTTGCTCAGTCACTTACGTCATTGTAAGCTCCTGTCGCAAAATCCGCGCGCTCCTTGCATAACTCGCATCTCCGAAGTTTCTCACTTCGTTCAGGCAATTTACTTCGTTCTTGCAATTTAAAATATTATCGGAGTAACAAAAGGCACTGTCATTTCGAGCGATATGACACGCGCCGTAGGCGCGGGATTGAGCGAGAGAATCCCAAGGTGGTCTGTGCTTGCTCTTTGAAACGCGAACCCTATTCTAAAATAATAACCGCCTTATAATAAAAACCCCGCTATACTGCGGAATAGACCCGTTCGACGCGCTTCGCTTGCTCAGGGTGACAGTTATTTAAAATAAAGCCCCGCGGCGGGCGTGGTAACGCGCCCCGCCGCGGGGCAGAATAGTGTCTTAATTCACCACAATAATATTAAACCGCGCGGGCGTTGGAACGCCCGCGCAAATTAAACGGTTCTGAAAGTGCCGTAACGGCATAACTTATTTATATTTTTGGTCGAGGGTTTCGGGCGGCTCTTTGACAGGCTTGGGAGTGTAACCCTTTCGCGTGATAAAGAATATCACAAACAGCGGCAAGCCAAACGACACCAAAATCACAAGACTGATTATCCAGATAAATATATTCCGTATTATATGCGACGAACCGCTTGTCGAATCTACAACGGTTTTTTCGCTGAACGAGCGGCGGTTTTCGTTATATACCCATTCCTTGTGCGAGCTTGTAATG
The DNA here is from genome assembly GCA_947629515.1 of uncultured Clostridia bacterium. Lineage (GTDB taxonomy): Bacteria > Bacillota > Clostridia > Christensenellales > Borkfalkiaceae > Coproplasma. Next base: position 3,671 of record CANRDY010000051.1, on the reverse strand, counting down.
ACTGCTTCGTTTTCCTTATATAACCTGCGACCGAAATCAATAGGCGCTGCAACTATTTCATACAGCGTAAATATTAAAAAAGCTATATCGGGTAACCATATAACTATGCTGAACAACCAACGCAAGAACCCGTCGCCGATTCCGTTCATAAATTTCAAAACATCGAAACATAAATATAAAAAAGCCTGAAACGGAAAAGGCACGGGCGTCATATGCCGACCAAACCCAAAGTATAACACGCCAAATGCTACTATCGAAAGACAGATTTGCAACCGACCGTAACGCCACAAGCAAACAAAAAACCATATAACATTTTCTTTGAACGTCAGCTTCGGGCGCGGTTCTTTTTTAGTTTCTTTCATAAATTCTCCTTTGTAGGCAATTTTTTGGAAAATTGCGCCTTTTCACGCGCTTTGTGCGTGAAGTCTCATATCCCTCGTGACAGTGCCATACATATGTCGCTTAGATAATGTGCGCGCGGGCGCGAACGCGCCCGCGCGCGGATAGTGTTTTATTTTGTCGGCAATGATTTTTCACTGCACCATTTGTATAATCCTTTTCTGTATTTTTTTAGAAGTGCCACAGTTGATATTGATTGAGCAACTGCCGAGAAAATAGAAATTATTAAAGCTGTTATATTTAAATTTTGCCAAGGGTTTAAGTTAGCCGACGTAACTATGTTGTAAAGCGTAACATCAAATAACTGACATGTAAGAATTGAAAAACAAACACAAATGATAATTGAGAATATTGCGTCAAGCACAATTGAAATAATACTGTAATTTTGTGCAGATTTAACACCTTGCTGATATGCCGTACCTATGTTAAAAGACCATAAGCCGTTAGTTTTCTTGTTGTGTATCAGAGTATCGTAAAGCTCCTTACAATAACTCGCACCATCAATTCCGTTGGCGGTCATTTCATAAGCTGCAAATGGCTGCAAGATATTGCAATCATCATATGTAATGTATTGCATAAAGAGATAGATCCCAAGGCAAATACTGCCGATGATCATCATTGGATGTCCTGCTCCGTTAAAGTCTGAGATAACGCGGATATATTCTAACGAATCGTTTTTCGGAATGGTTGGCGGAATTATCAAAGTTCCCAACAATAAAGCGAAACTTATAAAAAACAGCACGCCTTTGGACATTGAAATACCATGCAATATCGATACTCGCTTTTGCATGTACTCCTTAAAATTATCCTTGATAATTTTGGTCTTTTCGTCGTCGGAAGTCTGTTCGCTTTTGCTTGCGTCGGTTGCGGCGGTCGAACTGTCGAACACATGTCCGCAGTTGGCGCAGACGTCGGGTTTGTTCGCGTACGCCGTGTTGCAGTCGGGGCAGACCGTGATCTCACAGCCGCAGTGGGGGCAGGTCTTTGCGTTTGTCGAAACTTGCTGTCCACATTCGGGACAAGTCGTAATTGCCATTTTTTTCTTCTCGCTCCTTTCGGTTCAGCATTTTTTAATGTAAAATACCGTTCGCAGTAACGAATTTTGATACAGTTACTGTATTTTTAGCACTATTATACAGAAAATGTATGATAATGTCAACAAATTCTGACGGGAAATTTTGCGGTATGCTTAAAGAAAGTGTGGGAAAGAGGCTGAGGGAGCGCAGGTTGCAGCTCCACATGACGCAGAGGGAAGTGGCGGCGGCGCTCGGCGTTGCCCAGCCCGTTTATCAGCGGTTCGAAAAGGGGGTATACGAGTGCAGTTACGAGCAGTTAGCCGCGCTGTGCAGGCTGTTCGACCTCTCCGCCGATTATCTTTTGGGAATAGCACAATATTGAAGTGATGAGAAATTGCGGCGGGGCGCGTGACAACGCGCCCCGCCGCTTTGCTACCGTTAAACTTCGTATATGCTTCGCAAGCGTTCCGCTTGACCAAGGTGTCTTAACGGCGGGGAAGTAGGACGAGCGTATAGGCTGTTCAACGAGAAGCGGCGGGCGGCAAAATGTCGCCCGCCGCAATTTTAAATAATATCGGAGCACATTAAGCCACTGTCATTTCGAACGCTATGAGACCCGCGCATTAATGTGCGGGCGCGCGAGGGCGTAAGCCCGACGCTCTGCCGAGGGTTCCCGCTTGCGGGAAACGGCAGATTAAGTGAGAGAATCCCCCCGTGGTCTGCTCTTGCTCTTTGAAACGCGAACCAAAAAAACGCTCTCTCATTGCCTCTTGCGCACTCTTGCCACCCCTACCCTCACCCTCCCCCTCCGAAACGGAAGGGGAGGGAATGGAAGAAAGAACAGGGTCGAGTGCGGAGTTTTCAAAGCAGCGGACACCCGCTGTTTTGCCGCACGAGATGAGTTCGCGCAAATGCACGCGCGAACGGTGCCCGAGAACGGCGTTTTTCCTTACGCCGTTCGAGAAAGGGAACACAAGGGAGGGGGTAATAATTATAATGCGGAATAGACCCGTTCGACGCGCTTCGCTTGCTCAGTGTGACAGTTATTATTTAAAGTAACGCCCCGCGCGGCTTTGCCGCGCGGGGCTATATCTTTATTCTTTATCTTTATTATCCTCAACATTATCTTCGCCGTCAGCACCGTTGCCGCCCGTGCCGCCGTTGCCGCCCGTGCCCGCGCCCGCGCCCGCGTTCGCACCATTCGCACTAACGCCGTCAACTTTGCCGCCTTTGGCGCGCTCGTCAAGCTCCTGCATCTTCTTAAAGGTGAACATAAGCGCGCCGCACACAAATGCGAACGCCACCGTTATAAGCCCCCACAGCCAACCCGCGTACACAAACACGAACACCGCCGCCGCCGCCGCGGCAACCGCAAGTATGCAAAAGGTTATCCTGAGTATCTTATACACCTTTCCGTCCCCCGTCCTTTTCTATACATATTATATATAATATATGCTCGTATGTCAAATTATTAAAGGCACGGGTAAACCTTTCCCCCAACGGCAAACCTTTCCCAAACGGTCGAACCTTTCCAATGGGGGAGAACCTTTCTTCCCAAAAAGGGCGAACCATACGCGCGTTAAAAAACCATACGCGCGTTAAAGAACCTTACCGCATGGCGCACGAACCTGCCGCAAAGGCGGGGGCGATCCTTCCCCTTAACTCCGCCGTATAAAACGTATTAAAATTTTCAAAAACCGTCAATAATTTTCATCGGGAAGTTTTTTGAGATAAAATTCAATTAAACTTGACAACCCGTCGGCGGGTATGGTATCTTATAAAAGCTCGCGGCGAAAAGCGCGAAACGGGCGCGTATCGTCATAACAATTCAAAAATCGACTGAATTTTTTGAAAAAAAGTTTGAAAATTCTATTGACAAATGAAAATGGTTATGATAATATAGAAAAGCTCGCTGGTGAGTGCCGACCGTTTTAAGTCGGAAAACGATGCTTAAAAATTGAATAGAAGGAAACGATTTTAAAAGTTTCTGTCAATTAAACTTTGAAGTACACAAGTACCAAAAAGCTAAGTCAGCAAAGATAATTTGACTAAATAGTCGAGATAGAGCCGCGATCGCGCAAAGCGATCGGTTTTATACAATTAAACTCAAGAGTTTGATTCTGGCTCAGGATGAACGCTGGCGGCGTGCTTAACACATGCAAGTCGAATGTAGTTTACTACATGGCGGACGGGTGAGTAACGCGTGAGCAATCTGCCCATGTCTGGGGGATAACAGTTGGAAACGACTGATAATAC
>CANRDY010000050.1 GCA_947629515.1 uncultured Clostridia bacterium | reverse complement strand
ATATAAAATTTTCAAAAAATTTTTCGGTTCAGTAATTTACAAAGCCGTAAGTTGGTGATATAATTGTTTTTAAGATAAGCGCGGATAAGGCGGCTAATGATGAGTATGGATAAGGATATAGAACGCATAATTTTCGGCGAAGACGTCATTTCGGAACAAGTTAAAAAAGCCGCGGAATGGCTCGATGAAAGGTTCGCCGAATACGGTTCAACCCCCGATAAACCCACAACAACCCCCGATAAACCCGCAACCCTCGCCGATAAACCCGCCGCAACCGCCGATAAACCCGCGGCAACGCCCGCTCTCCAAACAGCGCAGACTTTGAAAGTCCCGCCGATCGCGGTGGCGGTTTTGAAGGGCAGCGCGTTCTTTTTTTGCGACCTTGTGCGCGCGATGAAAACGCCCGTGCAGGTCGAATTTATGACCGCATCGTCCTACGGCGACGGCGCGGTCAGCTCGGGAACGCCGAAGATAAAGACAAATTTTTCGACACCCGTCGAGGGCAGAGACGTCATACTTGTCGAGGACATAATCGACTCGGGGCGCACGCTCCTCGCGCTCAAAGAGCTGTTCAAAGAACGCGGGGCGCGGAGCTTTACCGCCGTAACGCTCTTCGACAAGCCCTCGCGCAGAGTAACGCCCGTGCAGGCGGACTTTGCCTGCTTCGAAGTGGGCGACGAATTTATCGTGGGCTACGGGCTGGACTACGCTCAGCGATACCGCAACCTGCCCTACGCGGGCATATTAAAGCGCGAGATATACGAAAAATAACCGCGACCGCCGCTTTCAATGCGTCTCCGCGGCTGTGCAATATGTGAAGAACGCGCCGCGGCTTTCAGCCGCGGCGCGCCCCTTTTTTGGGTAACGTTCCCCAGAAAATATCAATATATATGCAGATTTTTACACTGCTCCCCCCTACTCTTCCCAGAAATAACGCTTAACGCCCGACTTATCCTTATAGGCGATAACCGTTGAAAGATTGACGTTTTCCGCGCTCATAAAGATATTCTGCTCAACTTCGGGGTTCTCCTTTTTGAGTTCGCGGATAAGCTCCTTTACCCTCTGCCGTTTGGAAGTGAGGGCGGCGGTCGGCACGCTGAGCTTTTCTTCCTCGCGCCGTTCGGTGAACTTGCAGGCGCACCTTAAAAATTCCAGCCCGTAAAAGTCCCTCCACGCCTTTATGTCGTCCTCGCGCACGAGATACATAGGTCTTATCAGCCTCATTCCCTCGAAGTGCGCGCTGTCTACCCGCGGCATCATCGTCTGCATCTGCCCGCCGTAGAGCATGCCCATCAGAATGGTCTCTATCACGTCGTCGTAGTGGTGTCCGAGCGCGATTTTGTTGCAGCCAAGCTCCTTTGCCTTTGCGTAAAGGTGTCCCCGCCGCATGCGCGCGCACAGATAGCACGGCGACTTTTCAACGCCGTACACGTTTTCGAATATGTCCGAACCGAATATCGTGAGGGGTATCCCCAGCAAATCGGCGTTCTCCTCTATCCGTTTGCGGTTTTCGGGGCTGTACCCGGGGTCCATAGCCATAAACACAAGCTCGAAGGGGAACTTGTTGTGCCTTTTAAGCTCCTGAAAGAGCTTTGCAAGCAGCATCGAGTCCTTCCCGCCCGAAATGCACACGGCGATCCTGTCGCCCTCTTCCACAAGTTTGTAGCGGACTATCGCCTTTGCAAAGGGCGTAAACAGCCTCTTCGCCCACCTTCCGCGCAAGCCCTCTTCCACGCGTTCGCAAGTAGTTTCTTCCATAATTTCACCTTTTTTAATATACCAACTAAAAGCCCGCTTGTCAATCGGCAAAGCGGCGCGGCGGGCAATTTAACGCAAAAAACCAAATATGTATTGCAAAAACGCCGTGCGAACCGTTACTTTTTTGTAAATAACTTCACCCGCGCATAAGGCAAAAACGCCGTGTGAAGTTACGCTTTTATAAGTAACGTTACCCCCGCGCACAAGGCAAAAACACGCCCGCATAAAAGCGGCAACGCCCTTTTATTTATTTTCGAACCATGAATTTCATCGACCTTAAAAACAGCTTTTTGGGCAAAGTCTACCCCGACGACCTCACCTGCGATCTGTGCGGGGTGGAGATTTTCGGGGGAAATTTTTGCGCCGACTGCCTTAAAGAGCTTCAATTCAACGATCGTTCGACCTGCGATATCTGCGGCAGAAAAACGCCTTTCGGCGGTATCTGCATGGAGTGCAGGCAATCGCGCCCCGCGTTCGAAAAGGCGCGCTCGGCTCTGCTGTACGGCGGGGCTTCGGCGCACCTCATTTATAAATTAAAGACGGGCGCAAAGTACCTTGCCGCGCACCTCGCCGCACTCATCGCGCCCCTTATCGGCGATTTGGGGGCGGAGTGCATAGTGTGCGTTCCCATGACCCGCCGCGCGCGTAGAAAGCGGGGCTACAATCAGAGCGCGCTGCTTGCCGAAGAGCTTTCGAACCTTTCGGGGCTGCCCTTCCTCGACGGGGCGGTCGAAAAAATAAGGGAGACGCACGAGCAAAAACTGCTGACGAAAAAGGAGCGCGAGGGCAACCTTGCGGGCTGTTTTAAGGTGAACGCCGCCGCCGTTAAGGGCAAAAAAGTGCTTGTGGTGGACGACGTTATGACGACGGGTGCGACCCTGAACACGATCTGCCGCAAAATAAAGAGCGCGAAAGCCGACAAGGTGTTTGCCGTGACGGTGTGCTCGGTGGAGTTCGCCGTTGTGCCCAACGCGCAGACCCGCCGAAGATAATCGGGCGGAACCGTTTTTTTGTGCCGAACCGTTGGAAGTGTTGAACGGATTGGGGGGCAGGATCGTTTTTTAAGCGTGCTGAACAATCGGGGGCGAACGATCGGGGGCGCGACCGTTACCGCAGGCAATCGCAAAAACTTATTTATATGTATAAAACCGCGCCGTGCATTGGCGCGATTTTTGTGGATAACCCCTTGAAAGGGGGCGATTTATGTGGATAGAGGGGCGAGTTGTCCACAAAAACTTGTCCACAATTTATTTATTATATTTGCGAAAAAAGAAAATATGCAAAAAAGTTATCCACAATTTATACACCGTGTTTAGAAAATAGCACATATTACGCCATTTTTCGTCATTTGAACGTTTGATTACAAAAAAAGTTATCCACAATAACAATATATACACTCAATTTTGCATAAAGTTGAATAACGGTGTGGCGGTTAATTTTTTTGCGCGCGGGCGTTTTCCCAACGCCCGCGCGCTCAGGCACACGCCATATCTGCAAAACACAAGATAAAACCACGGGGCAATTCGATCCCCCCTTTACAGGTCGACCTTTTCGAAGTTTTCGGCGGAAAGACGGGCGGCGGCAAAGCCCATAACGCCGAACAACGCCAGCCCCCCGAACAACACGGCGAGCTTTACTCCCCCGTTCAAAAAATCGGGCGGGGTCAGCGGCTCGAAAAAGGGCGTATGCCTCAACACTATCAGCGCGCCCGCCGCCGTCAACTGCAACGCCGCCGCAACCGCAAAGGGCGCGCCCACCTTGCGCGGGTCTTTATAATACAGCGGAAAAAACGCCAGATCGAACACCCCCGAAAGCAACGCCCCGAACCCGCAAAATGCGAGGTTGGCACTGTTCGAAGCGAGGTTGACGAGCGTCTCCCGCGGGAAAAACGCCTGCTTTACGGCAATACATGCGGCAGTCAGCGTCAACAGCGCGCACTGCAAAACAAGGACGACAAAAATCCTCGCAAGGGGTACTTCCCGCTTTTTGACGGGAAGCGTTAGGGTGAACGCGGCGTCCCCGTTCTCCCTCGCCGCCGTGCAAATGAAAAAGACCGACAACCCCGAGAAAAAGAAGATGACTTCATAGGGATAGTTGGGCACGAACACGAGCGCGGCAAACAGCAAAAATATGACCGCCGTGGGGTGCAGACACAGCTCAAATTCCTTTTTGATGAGAGCTTTCATTCTCTCGCCCTCCTTGCGTATTCGAGGTGTATCATAATTTCGTCGAGCGTGGCTTCCCGCCCATCGTCCGCGCCGCCGACGGGCTTGTGGTTAACTTCCCCGTCCGCGCCGCCGACGGGCTTGTGGTTAACTTCCCCGTCCGCGCCGCCTGCGGTTCGGCAATCGGCTTCCCCTTGTGAAGTAACTCCCCCGCGCGGTCGTCCGTTAACCCCGCAAACCGGTTCCCCTGCGGCGTAAAGATCTCTCCCCGAAGCGCGCATATCCATAAGCCCTTCGAAACCGCCTTTGACCGCCTTTGCGCCCGTCGCACCCGCTTTTTCGGCTTGCGCAAGCGTTTCGAACACCTTTATTCTGTATCTTTTCAAAAGGCTTTCAAGCTCTTCGTCGGCAAGCAGTTTGCCCTCCGAAAGGTACAACACTCTGTCGGCGACCCGCAGCAGATCCGAGGTTATGTGCGTGGAAAAGAGCACTGTCGCCCCCCGCTCCCTGAGGGCGAGCAGGGCGTCGCAGAAATCCTCGCGCGAGAACGGATCGAGCCCGCTCGTCGGTTCGTCCAAAATGAGCAGGCGCGCCCCGTGCGACAGAGCGAGCGCAAGCGAAAACTTGACCTTCATTCCCTCGGAAAGCTCCCGCACTTTTTTGGAGAGCGTGAGCGAATATTCCCCGCAAAGCCGTGAAAAGGTCTCGCCGTCCCAGCGCGGGTAGAAGCGGGCGACCGACCTTGCAACGGCGGCAAGGGTCTTATTCGAGTAGAACCGAAAGCCGCCCCCGACGTAGCCGATAAGCTCCTTTATGTACCGTTCCCCGCCTTTATCCCCGTTGTTTTTGCCGCCGCGATCATGGCTTGAATCTTCGCCGTTATAGTCGCTTTTATCTTCGCCCGAAAGACGTCTGCCGAACACGCTGACTTCGCCCTCGGACGAAATGAGGCGCATGAGCGATTTGAGCGTTGTGCTCTTGCCCGCGCCGTTTCTGCCGATGAGCCCCGCGATCTGACCCTCTTGTATCGTAAAGGACAGCTCGCCGAGGGTGAACCCCGAATAGACCTTTTTGAGTTTTTTAACTTCGAGCGCGTTCATTTTTTTGTGCCCCTTTATTTATCCTCGTCCTTGACCTTTTATTTATCCTCGTCCTTGACCTGTTGGACGGCTTTCCAGAACGACTCCGCATACGAGAAAGGTTGCAGAGCTATGCCCTGATTTTTGTCCGCCATCAAAAGGAGCGCGTCGCCGGGGGCGAGCGAAAACATATCGCGCACCTCTTTGGAAATGACGATCTGACCTTTCGGACCGATTTTTACCGTGGCAAGATACTTGCCCTCGGGGAAATTTTCCATACCATACTCCTCGCTTGTTTTTTATAATATCTTTGTATAAGTTCTTTTGGAAAAGTAATACTTTTCTTACATTATATACTTTTCCGCTTGTCTTGTCAAGCATTTGTAAAAAAAATTTATAGGCGTCGAAATGATTGTGTTTTAATGTGTTTTAACATTCGCTCCCCCTCGCGGCAAGCCGCGAGGGGGAGCGTTTTAAATAATAACTGTCACCCTGAGCAAGCGAAGCGCGTCGAACGGGTCTATTCCGCAGTATAACGGAGTTTTTATAAGGTGGATATTATTTGGAAGTGGTAACGCGTTTCAAAGAGCAAGCGTTCCGCTTGACCATGTTTCTTAACGGCGTGAAAGCAGAACGGCGGAAAGGCTGTTCAACATAAAGGGTAGCCCCCTCCCTTGTGTTCCCTCCCCCTATTCTCTCCTTTATTCCCTCCCCTTCCGCTTCGGAGGGGGAGGGCGAGGGTAGGGGTAGCGGGAGTGAGCAAGGGGCAATGAACGAGCGGTTTTTTGGTTCGCGTTTCAAAGAGCAAGCACAGACCACGGGGGGATTATCTCACTTAATCGCCCGCGCAATTATGCGCGGGTCTCATAGCGTTCGAAATG
>CANRDY010000049.1 GCA_947629515.1 uncultured Clostridia bacterium | reverse complement strand
GGCTGTTCAACGGGAAGCGGCAAGCCGCGGTGAAATTTTTGCCTTGCGGCAAAAGTGAAATTTGCGCTACGCGCAAGTGAAATTTTTTGCTGTCGCAAAAAAGTTGTGGTGAAGAGCATGCGGGCGTACGCCCGCAAAAACTACCCCTACCCTCCCCTCCCCCTCCGCAAGCGGAAGGAGAGGGAATAATGGAAAATCAACATATATATAAAAACATTCGCTCCCCTTCATTTATGAGGGGGCGCGAATGGGGTAGTTTTTAGGGTCGGTTGCCATTGCAATTACGAAGTTAGAAAGTTCGAAGAAGCAAGTTATGCAAGGAAAGCGAGGAAAACCCGAAGGAGTTTACAATGAAGTAAATGTCGTACCGAAGGCGTTAGCCTTACTGAGGGTTGCCGCAGCTTGACACAGCAGAACGCCGCTTATTCGAACTTTGCGGGAGCTGTACGAAGTGAGAAACTTCGGAGATGCGAGCAGAACGAGGCGCGCGCGGATCGCCCGCAGGAAGCTTACAATGACGTAAGTGACCAAGGGCAATCCGCGCGCAACAAAGTTATGCGACGCATATACGAAGTTTAACGGTAGCCTAAATAATGATCTTGCCGTCGAGGAACGCCCCAAACACCCCCTCGACATCCGCGCCGCTCTTGACAAATACCGAAATAAGGCTCTCGGGCGAGGCTATCAAGCCTTTGTTTGCGTCGAAATACTTTTTAAGGCACGCCGCAAATTTTTCGTCGCCGACCGAATTTCTGAGCGTTTCAAACAGGAGCATGCCCTTGTTGTAGGTGATATTAGAATACTCGAACTCGCTCGTGTATTGGCTGAGGTTTCTGTTCATCGAGGTATCCACCTCGTCTTTAAGCTGTTTGGAAACCGAGAAAAACGCCCTGTACGCCCGCGTCGCCGAACCTATCAGCCCCGTGCGCGTAAAGCCGTAGTCGGGGTTGTTTTCGAAGAACATAAGCGAGGAATACTCCGCCAGCCCCTCGTCCTGCCACGCGGCGTTGAGCTGGTCGCTCCCGACCATGGCGTACCACCACTGATGGGCGTTTTCGTGCACGATCGTATACGCCCGCTCGCCGCTCTCCTGCCCGCGCGCTATCATGGTCAGTGCGGGATACTCCATTCCGCCGTAGCAAAAGCCCGTCTCCACCACCGAAAGGGTGGGATATTGGTATGAACCGAACTCGCCCGCAAAGTACTCCAGACTCTCTTCGGCGGCTTTTACAGAACCCTCGGGATCGGCGTCCGACACATAATAGTAACGTACGTCCGCGCCCGCCGCTTTACCCTCGGCGACCTTGAAATTCCGCGACAGCACAACGGCAAAATCACGCGCATTTGTCAATACGTGTTGAGTTTTCACCCTTCCGCCGTCTGAATTTTCGCTCAGCTGTGTACCGCTCGAAGCGACTTTCATGCCCTCGGGCAGGTCGAGTTCCACCTCGTAATCGGCGCACTCCGAAAGGAAGGGATCGCCGCAGCTATAATAGGGGCTTTCGACAAACCCCTGCGCCGAATAGGCGCACAGCACGGGGTAGAAGTTGCCCAAATTTATCGTTCCCGCGTCGGTTATGCCCGTGCGGTGGTTGACCCTGGCGAGGGTCAGCTCGTAGCTTATCTCCACCGTCGCGCGCTCGCCGGGGTAGACGGGCGACGAGAGCACAACGCTCAGCACGTTGCCGTCCTCTCCCGCCGTCTGCCAGCTTTCGCAGCCCGAAACGCTTGTTATTTCCATTCCGCCGTAGCTCGCCCCGCCGTAGTAGGCGCGGGCAAAATAGCTCTCGGAGACGGGCTTGATTTTGGCGTTCTCCGAAAAGGCGGAACCGTAGAGGTTGAACTTCAACTCGCCCACCTCGTTATCTGTTTTGTTGCAGTAGTCCACCCTTTCCGTGGCGGACAGCACGCCCTTTTCTTCGTCGTAGACCGCCTGAATTTTATAACCCGTTCGTGCCGAGCCGTCGTTAGGGGAGCACGCCGCAAGGGCGCATACGCCGCAGAGCATTATAACGGCGATAAGTATGGCTGAAAATTTTTTCACGGTACACCTCGCAATACAGAATATCTTATGCGCCGAAATTGAGTTTAATACCGCGCGCCGCATTTTGACCCGACTCGGCCGTGCGGCGGACTTGCGGCACATTTTGACAGCGCGTGCCGTACAATATAATTATGGTATTTTGCGTGGTGTGCGGGGGCGACCCCCGCGAGCTGGAGATCCCCGAGTGCGACGTCGCTCTGTTCGGGTTCGGGTGTCTGGGGGACGTCGACTTCGAGAGCGAGCTGAAAGGTGAGAGTGAAAAGTTCGGCGACGTCGCACGGTTCTCAAAAAAATTCAACTGCGGCGCGCTTGCGGCGTGCAATACTCTGAGCCGCGGAATGGTGCGCAAATCGGTCGCCGCCGCCGACAGAGGGAAACTTTTGGGGATATCCGATATGAACCACGTGCTCGACGGCGAAAATTTCAAGAGCGGCGTGGGGCTGGGGTTCTACAAGGCAAACGGCTGCGCGCTGGGGCTGTGCGTGGAGAACGATTTGCTGTTCCCCGATACCTTTAAGGCGCTCACGCTGTGCGGGTGCAATGTGGCGTGCGTGTTCCTCGAAGAGCTGAAAGACAACGTGCCGCCCCTTTTGATACGCGCCTACGCCTACCTTTTCGGCGTGCCCGTTATTATGTGCGCGGGAAAGTGCGCCTACTTTGCCGACGTTTCGGGCGCGATCGCCTCGTCCTCGCAAAAGGTGACGACCTTCGAAATAAGCCCGCAGAACAAGTACCATTTGGTGACGACCCGCACGCGCGGCATCTCCGCCGCCGTTCGGCAGGATTATTAGGCGGGCGGCATTTTGCCGCCCGCCTCATTTTAAATAATAACTGTCATTTCGACCGAAGCGTTAGCGGAGTGGAGAAATCTATTCCGCAGTATAGCGGAGTTTTTGTAGCGTGGAGGTTATTATTTTAGAATAGTGTTCGCGTTTCAAAGTGCCCCGAGCAGACCACGGGGGTCGAGTGCGGGGCTTCTCAAAACAGCGGACACCCGCTGTTTTGCCGCACGAGATGAGTTTGCGCATACATCCCGCGCAAACGGTGACCGAGCGTGGCGGTGCTCCTTGCGCCGCGCGAGAACTCTCACTTAATCTGCCGTTTCCCGCAAGCGGGAACCTTCGGCAGAGCGTCGGGCTTACGCCCTCGCGCGCCCGCGCATTAATGCGCGGGTCTCATAGCGTTCGAAATGACAGTGGCTTAATGTGTTCCGATATTATTTAAAATGCGGCGGGCACTTACAAAGTGCCCGCCGCTTTATGTTGAACAGCTTTTTCGTTGTCTTACTTCCCCGCCGTTAAGATACTTGATCAAGCGGAACGCTTGCGGAACGCTTGCGGTTCCGACAGTTAATCGCTTTCCCTTATAGTCACCGAAAAAGTTTGACCGTTGGGGAATGACATTTTGAACCCGCCGTCAAAAATTTTGAATTTGCAACAGAACAGCTCCTCTACCGCCGCGTACAGCTCCTGCGCAAGACTGCCCGCCGAAAACCTCGCCTCGTTCTCCAAACCGCCGAATGTTTCGGCTTTTTTACTTTCGTCCATAATTTTTTTCTCCTTTTCGTTATAACGCCGCCTTAACGGTCGCATATCTATATTGTATCACCGAGTTTCGCTCAAAACAACACATTTGAGCAAAACTCAGTGATAATAGAAGCGAAAAGATTGTCTGAACTATGGATATTTTATCGAATTTTGCCGAAAGGCTTAAAGAGCTTGCAAACGAAAATAATTTGAGCGATCGCGAACTTGCCGAAAAGGTCGGCGTGCACAGGACGACCATCGGGAAATATCTGCGGGGGAAAGACCTGCCGTCGCTCGTCACGCTCGTAAAATTTGCCGATTTGTTCGGGTGTACGATCGAATTTTTATTGGGGCGTTCCGAAGAATACGTCAAAAGGCAATACGCGCCCTGCCCGCCTTTCGGTTCTTCAATAGTCAAACAGCTCGAACTGCGCGGCGTTTCGAAGCGCAGTTTTGCGAGGGCTTGCAATATCCCCGAAAGCCTTATCTATCAATGGCGCGACGGAGTGTATGCACCGTCCGTCGTGAACGCGCTGAAAGTTGCCGACTTCTTCGAAATTACCGCCGACGAACTTTTGGGAAGGGAAAGGTGAGCGGGTGGCGGGGCGCGATTAAAAATCGCGCCCCGCCGCTTTATGTTGCTTGCGGTACGGTCAGATTTATTCCGTAACTACACTCAACCTGCCTATAATCATACAATACAGAATCGTTGTAGCCGTTTTTGGCGATAATATCGGCTGTATATGCATCAATTTTTCCACCGTTAAAAGTTATTTTTAAATCGACGCTAATGATACCGCTTACATTCCCGACATACAATGTTGAACTATATACGCTTGTTGCGTTGTCATAAGTAAACGCCGAAAACATTTCGGAAAGGTCTTTTGCTTCGCCGTTCTGTTCAACGGAGTATTTCTGCGTCATTACGTCCAAAGCAAAATTGTTAGTAAAGGCGTCTGAACAATAAGTCTCTAAGAGTTTTTCAAACGCCGCCGTTGCAGCCGCTTCTGTTTCGTAAGTTGTTGTATAGACAGCCCAACCCGTATCTTCCTCGGTCGCGAGACCTGACTTTCCGTATCTATATATTTCTTCGCCCCGTAAGGCAAAATATTGCTCCCCCGCTTGATAATTTCCCACCAACGTTCCCATGGTTTTCATATAAATTATATGGTTGTTTTTATCGAACGCTCTTACCGCCTCACCACCCGTAAGAGTATCGCTATACCTCTCTCCATCAAACGTTGACATACGACCGTGGATAGTCAACTTACCGCTGCTCTTTCTTGCTTCCATGGTATCGGCAAAGGCTTGTTTCCACTGCGTTTCATCAGTCACCTGTTCTGACTGCGTGTTGCCACCCGCCCCGCCGTTGAAAGGATCGTTATCCGTCGTACACCCCGCAAAGACAGCGAGCAAACAGCACACCGCCGCTATGATCGCAAGTAATTTCTTCATAATTTTTCTCCTTTTAAGTAAAATATTTCTATGGATATAGTATATCTTGCGAATATTACTAAGTCAATCATTTTTACTAAATTTATAGTAAAATTACCAATATGGAGAAAAATGTTACTGTGAACAGAATTCGCGAGTTGCGTGAGGACAGAGACTTGCGGCAGACAGATTTGTCCGCGGCAACGGGCATAGACCAAAAAACAATATCCAATTATGAAACGGGCAAGACCAATCCCGACAGTTGGGCGATAATAAGACTTGCGGAATTTTTCGGGGTATCCTGCGATTATCTTCTCGGAATATCGCAACGCAACATGCGCGGGGCAGACGATATTCTTGCGGAAATTAAAGAAATAAGGTTGCGTTTGGACGAAATAGAGAGATTTATTAAAAATAATTGATAGGGGAAAAATAAACTGCGGCGGGCGGCAAAATGCCGCGCGCGGAAAGGTGCCATATGTTGCTCCGATAATATGCGCGCGGGCGTTCTCAAACGCCCGCGCGCGGATAGTGACTTAATGTGCGCCGTTATTATTTGGAAGCGCACCCCCTCAGTCTGCTAACGCAGACAGCTCCCCCTCGCAAGCGAAGGGGAGCGAATAATAATGTCAGAATTATTTAAAAATGGTTTTACGTTTCAAAGAGCCCCGAGCAGACCACGAGGGGATTCTCTCACTTAATCGCCCGCGCAATTATGCGCGGGTCTCATAGCGTTCGAAATGACAATGGCTTATGTCGCTCCGATAATATTTAGAAGTACTCCCCCTCAGTCCGCGTTGCGGACAGCTTTCTCGAACGGCGTAAGGAAAAACGCCGTTCTCGGGCACCGTTCGCGCGTACATTTGCGCGAACTCATCTCGTGCGGCAAAACAGCGGGTATCCGCTGTTTTGAAAAATCCGCACTCGACCCTCGCAAGCGAAGGGGAGCGAATATTTTTTCCTTATTCCCTCCCCCT
>CANRDY010000048.1 GCA_947629515.1 uncultured Clostridia bacterium | reverse complement strand
TGAAAGATAATTTATAAGTACCTCGCAGTCCAACATTCCGCTGTCGAGGATCGGCGCGTTGTCCATGAACATGTTAAGCCCGTCGCCGCCTTGCTTCAAGAGATAATTGTGGGAAGCCACCGTATACTCCTTGTCGGGGTCGATCGCCGTAAAGTTGCCGTCTTTGCCGAGCACCTGCACGTTCTCCACCCGCCTTTTTTCGCCCACGGCGCGGAAATTGCCCTGCTCGTCGGTCTCCACCGTCGATTGAACGGTCGTGTTTATGGTATATTTCAGCCCCGATACCTGCAAAAACGCTCCGCTCTCCCCCTCGCCCGGGGTCGCCGTGCAGGATCGGCTCGCCATTTCGAGGGCGTTTAAGATCTCCCGCCCCGTCGCCTTTACCGCGCAGAGGGAATTCCCGTAAGGGTGAACGCTTAAAATATCCCCGTAGGTTACTTCGCCCGCGGCAATATCCGCGCGTATCCCGCCGCCGTTTACAAGCGCGATATCCGCCCCCGATACCATTCTGTATGCGTCCGCGCAGAAATCTCCCAGATTGGTCTCGCGGGTGCGGATAAGGCGCGCGCCCGTTTCGGAAAGGATCGTAAGCGCAACTTCCGAAGTGCCCACGCTTTGTTTAAGCCTGTCCGCAAGCCCCTCTTTTATGCCCGTTATATATCGGGTGACTTCGCCGTCTTTGTCGGGATAGCTTTCGATAAGCCCCGCCGCGATATTTCCGCCCGCGGTTATGGTAAGGCGACCTATGTTCGAAAGCCTCGCGCCCGTTGAGGACAACAGCACGTTTTTCCCCTCGGCGTTTTTTATGACCTCGCACGAAATTTCGTCGGGGGAATTGCCGTCGAGCACGGCGTTTATCCCCTTGGTGTTCGCGATAAGTTCACGCGAAGTAAAGGGCGAGGACGTCGCGTCCGTGCCGAGGTGGGTGAGGGCGATAACGTAGTCCGCGCCGCCGTTTATGCAGGCGTCGACGTTCTCCTGCACGCGATCGTAAAGCGTTTGTCCGCTCGCCCCGCAGAAGTCGTAAACGTAGTTCCCGCTCTGGTCTGAAAAGTACCCGGGGACCGATTTTACTATGCTCTCGGGCGCAGACACGCCCACAAAGGCAACTTTGACATTGCCGTAAGTTACCGTTTTACAGGGCAGAAGTTTGCTCAAAAACGCCGACTCTCCCGCGCCCGTGTAGGTTATGTTGCAGCCGAGGTACTGCGCGCCGCTCTTTTCCATGAGCGCGGCGAGCCTTTCGAGACCGTAGCCGAACTCCTGATCGCCGAGCACGGCGAAGTCGTAGCCCGCGCGTTTCATCAGCTCCGCGGGGTATTCCCCCTGCGAGACCGTGCCGTACTCGCCGCCGTGCAGGGCGTCGCCGCAGTCGACGAGCGCGACGTAAGGGGTGACCTCTTTGCACTGCTTTTTGTACGCCGCAAGCCCGTCGTAGCCGATATCGTCGTCTATCGAGCAGTGCACGTCGTTTGTGTAAAGCACGATAATGTCGTCCCTTTTATCGTCCGCGCCGCATCCGCCCAAGAGCAAAACGGCAACCGCAAGCAGGGCGGCAAAAAGACTTAAAAGTTTTTTATAACTCTTACTTATATTCATTGCTTTCCTCCGTGGAAAAAGTATTAAAACACTATCGTCACCGTGTTAACGCCGTCGGCAAAGGCGTGAGAACTGCTCTTGGTCTTGCCGAGGGCGAGCGCAACGCTCAGTTCGTCGCCCCGGGTCAAGGGGTCGAACTCCCCGCCGCTCCAGCGGATAATCGCTTCGCACTCGCTTCCGTCCTCGCGGCAGAGGGCGTTGAAGCTCAGATCGCACTCCCCGTCGGGCAGGTTCGGAAGGATCGTCGCAACGCACAGCTCTTCGAGTATCTGCTGATATTTGAGCGACTGCTTCGCGCCAAGCAGGTGCTTGTTTGCAAAGCGTTCGATCTCTTCCGCCGCGGCGATGAAGTCGAACTTTTTGGAGATATCTATATGCAGTGATTTGAGGCGGTGAACGAACGACCGACAGCGGTCTGTTTTGGGGCTTTCGAACACCTGTTCGGGCGATCCCTCTTCGTAAATTACGCCCTCGTCCATGTAGAATACCCGCGTGGAGACGTCGCGCGCGAACTTCATTTCGTGCGTGACTATGAGCATGGTAAGCCCCTTTTCGGCAAGACCGCGGATAACCGCCAACACCTCGCCCACCATTGTGGGATCGAGCGCGCTCGTCGGTTCGTCGAAGAGCACTATCTCGGGTCGCATGCCCAGAGTGCGCGCAATGGCGACGCGCTGTTTTTGACCGCCCGAAAGCTCGTCGGGGTAGTTAAGCTCCTTTTCGGCAAGCCCCACGCTCGCCAAAAGGCGCATGCCCCGTTCATAAGCCTGCTGACGGGAACAGCCGAGCAGTTCCACCTGCCCGAGCATTATATTTTCTATGACCGTGAGATGGGCGAAGAGGTTGAAGCTCTGGAACACCATTCCCATGCGGCGGCGCACTGCGCCGAGTTGCGAGGGCTTTACGCCCGTCACGGGCTGACCGAACACCTCTATCCGCCCTTCCGTGGGCGTTTCGAGCCTGTTTATACAGCGGAGAAATGTGCTCTTGCCCGTGCCCGACGGTCCGATTATCGAGACGACGTCACCCCTTCCTATTACGGCGTTGACGTCCTTTAAGGGCGTTGCGTTGGGGAACGCCTTTTTGAGGTGGGAAACGGTGATCACCGCCTCCCCGTTCTGCGCGGTCGGCTCCTCTTCGACCGTCTCCGAAAGGGAGATATTTCTGTTGACTCCCCTCGGTTCTCTGCGACGGCGGCGGGGGTCTATCTTCCGCTCGGCAAGCCCCATGAGCGCGGTCAAAGCCCATGCCAGAAGGAAGTACAGAACGGCCGTTAATATAAGCGGGAAGAACGCCTCGAAGGTGCGGCTTCGGATTATGTCGGTGACCTTTGTAAGGTCCTGCACGGCGATATATCCCACCACCGACGTCATTTTGACCATCGAGATAAATTCGCCCTTGTACACGGGCAGTATGTGCCGCGCCGCCTGCGGGGCGATTATTTTGGTGAAGGTCTTTACCCGCCCGAAGCCCATGGCGGAAGCCGCTTCCCACTGACCCGCGTCCACGGCGTCGACGCCCGTGCGGAACATTTCGGAAACATACACCCCGAAGTTTATTGAAAAGCCGATTATCGCCACTACTATGCCGTCGATCCTCGCGCTTGCAAATATCACGTAGAACAGAACCATTAAAAGCACAAGCACGGGAATGCCCTGTATGAGCCTTATGAACGCCGCAGTTACCTTTGAGACTATCTTACTGCGGCTGCGGCGCAGCATGCAGATGCCGAAGCCCAGCACCGTTCCCAACAGAGCCGCGCTTATCGAAATGAGAAAGGTCACGCCCAACCCCGAAAGGATCATCTGCCATCTGTTTTCCTGAACGAAGTTCTTGTAAAAGCTGTTCCCCAGCCCTTCCCAAAAATTTGTCTCCGTCTTGGGGGCGGCGCCCATGCCTAAATCCGAGCCGCGGACGATGAACGTCATGCCGCCCTCGTAGTGTGCCGCGGCGAAGTCTATCCTCTCCCTGCGCTCGTCGGTTATGCTCAAAGCCCCCGACACCACGTCGGCAAGATCGCTCGTGAGCATGTTTATGAGTTCGTTGAATTCGCACTGCCTTATCTCGAGCTTCATCCCGAGCTGTTTTGCGATGAGGGTGACAAGTTCCACCTCGTAGCCGAGGGACTGACCGTTCCCGCCCACGTAGCTCATTGGTTCCTGCGTGGAGTCGTGGGCGTACCTCAAAACGCCGTTCGGCGCGTCATATTCCTCAACTTCTATGGTCTTTTTACCGTCGTCCGCCCCGAGCCATTTTTCTTTGAGGGCGTCGAGCGTGCCGTCCGCCGCGTATTCCCCGATGAGCGCGTCTATCGAGCCTTTCAGCTTGCTGTCCTTTTGCAGTCCCAGCCCGTACGTATCGGGCGCAAGCGTCTGGGGGAATATCGCCAGATCGGTCTGCCTTGCGACCGCAAGCTGCGCAACGGGCATGTCGTGCGCCACGGCGTCTATCGCGCCCGTCTGCAACGCCAGAAGCATGGCGGGGACGTCGTTATAATATTTGAAATTACAGCCGCCCACTACCCGGTTTACGGTCGCGTCGAAAATACTTCCCGAAAGAACGCCCACCGTCGTGCCCGCAAAGTCCTGCAACGTCTTGTACTTCGCCTCGAACTGCCCGCGGTTCGCCACAACGGCAACCACGCCGCCCGTGTAACTCGGATCGGCAAAGTAGACGCTCTCCGCCCGCTCTTCGGTCACGGTCATGCCTGCGGCGGATATGTTGTATTTGCCTCCCCCAAGCCCTAAGAAAATGGACGAAAGATCGGTGCCTTCTATCGTCAGAGAATAGCCGTTCGCCTTGCAGAACCGCACGACTATATCTATATCGTATCCGACGTTTTTTTTGTCCTTTATGTATGAAAAGGGCGCGACGTCGTCTTTTACCCCCATGTGTAACTCGCCCTTTATCGCGGGGAAGGACGACCAGTCCTCAACAACCTTTTTGCTCTCGTCCGTACCCAGCCAGATGTTATCGATCTCTTCGAGCGTGCCGTCTTTTTTGAGTTGCGCCAAAAAGGCGTTATACTCGTTTTTAAGCTCGTTGCCCGCGGGGGTCTTGGGGAAAGCCGCCGCGTAGCTCTCTTCGACAAGCACTTCGGGAAGATATGTGACCGCGCTGTTCTCCGCGCAGAGCATGCGGGCGATGGGTTCGTCCATCAAAAAGCCCGCGATCTTGCCCTGCTCGACCGCCAACGCCAGATCGGGAACGCGGTCGTAATACTGCTTGTTCGCGTTCTTTATCAGGTTGTCGGTGTGCACGTCGAAACTCGAACCCGTCATAATGCCTATCGCCTGCCCGTCGAGCTGACGGATATCGGTTATAGCTTCGTCGTCCTTTGCACAGCTTCCGAAGAGCAGACAGCTTGCAAGGAGCAGAAATATAAGAATGACCGAAAGGCACGATCTGAAACAAAATTTCCCCCTCGCGCCTTTCGCCGTTTGTTTGTAAATCCGATTTGTCTCCCTCATATTGCGCTCCTTTTTTGATTTTTCCCCTTTTTGGTTTTGTGTGGTTTTTGGGTTTATGGTTTTGCGGGTTTGCGGAGTTGTTTTTTGTGCGTTGCGTGTTGCGGGGTTGCGTTGTGAATAATTTAAATAAAGCCCGCTTTTTGTTAAGACGGTTTTTTAATTAAGACCGCTTTTTATAGTGCGTTTTCTGTTGCGCGTTTTCTGTGCGCGTTCCGAATAAAGACCCCCGAAAATCACGCCCTTTTTGCGGTATGCTTTTTGCGAACCGTCGGGGGAAGTTATCGCCCTTTGAATTGTAGCCGTAACGCGTTTTTAATGCGCATGCGACGGGGGTTCTTCCGCATAAATAAACGCGGTATCGAATGAAATGTCGGCGGTCGCGGCAATATCGCCGCGGGTCGGCGCACTTTTTTAGCGATTTATTTTACCATATTCCGGCTTTCGGCGCAACGCAAAACCCCGCCAAAGCCTCAATCTTAACAATTCTTCACGCGAATACGGCGTTTTTTTGCGCGTTTGTAAATGCGGGAGTTATTTTTATGTTTTATGCGCGGGCGTTTTATGTGCGAGTTTTTTATGCGCAAGTTTTTTATGCGCGCAGGCAATTGCGGACGTTACTTTTTACGCGCATAGGCAATTGCGGACGTTACTTTTTACGCGCGCATGCGAAAACGGGCGGAGGTAACCCCCGCCCGTGCGAAATTTTTTTACCGAAATCCGAGCCGCCATGCCGCGGAAACCCGCGTTAATAAAATTTTTTCCGAAAAACGCTTGACGGTCAATTGCCGTTTTTATATAATAATTTTGTTGAACCTGTTTTGTTGAGCTTGCTTTGTTGAGCTTGTTTGTTGGGCTTATCGTAGGACGGTTCGCCTTCCCGAAGCCGATTTCGGTTTTTCACTCGCAACGGCTCGACGGACGGGAAAAGTTAAGAGCATTGACCGAATAAACTAACGCTTTTTTAATATTTAAAACTTCACAAAAATCGTGCCCGAGTGGCGGAACGGCAGACGCTCGTCGAGATAAACTGCGCTCAAAGCGGCTCGCGCTGCGCGCAACCCGCACCCTCGCTCCGTTATCTCTCCTCTTCCCAAAAATCTCGCTTCGTTGCGATTTTCGGGAGCCCTGCCCCTTGCGTCACAGCTCTGCGGACATTGGACAGACCCCGTATCAAAATTGAATAATAATGCTTCTGTGGCGGAACAGGCAGACGCAAGGGACTTAAAAGCATTGACAGAAAGAAATTAACACTTTTTTCACATTTATAAATGAAAACTTCACA
>CANRDY010000047.1 GCA_947629515.1 uncultured Clostridia bacterium | reverse complement strand
ACCTCAAATTCCGTCAAGCGTCTACGCCTCTGAATTTGAGTTCCTTGTTCACCTTTCTTATCTTGCGCTTGATGGGGAACGCGTAGAAGATCGAAAGCAGCCAAAGGAGTATGTAGCAAGACCCGCTTATCCACGTGAGCGTGCTTATCGCCCCCAAAAGCGTGCCGATCACCGCGCCCGCTTCGCCGCCGACAAGCCCCACAAAAAGCCCTTTCGCCACAAGGGGAAGCACGCCGAATAAGAGGCAGGGGAGGAAGCCGAACAGCTTTACGTACCACATGGTGAACCGTCTGTTTTTGGTGAACGCGTGCACGAGCGCGAATATCGCAAGCACGAGCCACAAAAGGGCAATAACGGCTATCGCAATGAGCATATACTTGTCGTACTTCAACGCGTCCGTAACCGTCGCGCCCGCGCTCGAAGAAGAGGAAGAAGACGAGTCGTTCAGAAGTTTACTAATAAGCGCGTCGTACGTGGTTGCGGGCGTTCCCGAACCGTTGTCCAGACCCTTCGAAACCTGTATACAGATGCACGCCTCAACGGTGAACTTGCCGTTGTTGTCGGCAACCGTGTCGTCGTAAAGGGTATTTATCTGTTCAACCATATTGGCGCGATCGTCGCCGTTCTTCGAAATATTCAGCTCCTCGCACATCGCGTCGGCAAGCGCGGTCACGGCAGTCTGTTTTTCTGTTTGAGAAGAAACGCTTTCAAGAGCCTTTAACTTGGAATACACCTTGTCGACGTCAACGTCCTTTGTGCTGCCGCCGCTTCCGAACGCTCCCACGAGCACGGTCACGACAATGGTCTTTTCCATTTTCTCCATAAGTTCGCCCACGTCCTCCGAAAAGGCGGCGGACTTGTCGGCAGCCGTTACCGAGTTGAGCATATCAACGGCGGTTATGTCGTACGAAACGCCGTCGAGGCTTTCGAAAATTACCTTTACAAACTCTTTGCTTTCGGACGAGCTGCCCGAAGACGAAGAAGTGCTGTCGACCGCCTGCGTCAACGCCTTGCCCAGCGCACCCATATCCACCGATACGATGGGCGCGAACAACAGCGAAAAAGCGGCAACTATCGCAAGGGCGAAAACTATCAGATTCAAGGGCAAAAGTCGGTTTTGCCGTTTGGCGTTTTCGGCAAGCAGTTGCCCCGTGGGAAATTCCCTGTAATTCATTTTGTTATTCTCCTTATCGGTTATCCTCATAAATAATATCATAAATATATGTGCTTGTCAAAGGAAGAGCCGAACTTGTCATAAAAATAACGTAAATTGTCTTAAATTTACATTCATAGCCCGCAGAACTCTTGCAAATCCGCGCCGTTTTTTATATAATTAAGATATGGGCAACAGGCAAAACATACGCAATTTCTGCATAATAGCGCACATAGACCACGGCAAGAGCACGCTTGCCGACAGACTTATGGAGTGCACGGGGCAGGTCTCCGAAAGGGATATGGAAGAACAGCTCCTCGACTCCATGGACATAGAACGCGAAAGGGGAATAACCATAAAGCTCGCTCCCGTCAGAATGTTCTACAAGGCTTCCGACGGCGTAGAGTACGAGCTTAATTTAATAGACACCCCCGGTCACGTCGACTTCACTTATGAAGTTTCCCGCTCGCTCGCCGCGTGCGAGGGGGCGATCCTGATAGTCGACGCAACGCAGGGCGTCGAGGCGCAGACGCTTGCAAACGTCTACCTCGCGCTCGAAAACAACCTCGAAATTCTGCCCGTCATAAATAAGATAGACCTCGCTTCCGCCCGTCCCGACGAGGCAAAAAAGGAGATAGAAGAGGTGATAGGGCTTGACGCTTCCTACGCGCCCCTCGTCTCGGCGAAAGAGGGAATAAATATCCGCGAGGTATTGGAGGACGTCATAAAGTACTTTCCCGCCCCCCAAGGCGACGAGGAAGCCCCGCTTAAAGCCCTCGTGTTCGACAGCTATTACGACAACTACAAGGGCGTAATTCTGTTCGTCAGAATAAAGGACGGCAAGGTAAAGGCGGGCGACAGAATAAAAACTTTCCGTTCGGACAAAGTGTACGAAGTGGTCGAAACGGGCGCGTTCAATCCCGCGCTCGTTCCCAAGGACGGACTTTCGGCGGGCGAGGTCGGCTACATCGCCGCTTCGATAAAGTCGATACAGGACGTAGCCGTGGGCGACACCGTTACCTTTGCCGAAAACGGCGCGGCAGAACCCTTGCCGGGGTATAAAAAAGTGCAGAGCGTGGTGTTCTGCGGCATATATCCCCTCGACGGCAGTAAGTTCAACGACTTAAAAGAGGCTCTTTTGAAGTTACAGCTCAACGACGCCTCGCTCCTCTTCGAGCCGGATACTTCGCAGGCGCTCGGCTTCGGGTTCAGATGCGGCTTTTTGGGGCTGTTGCACATGGAGATAATTCAGGAGCGCATAGAGCGGGAGTTCGGCCTCGACATAATAACCACCGCCCCGTCGGTAAGTTACAAGGTGATAAAGACGGACGGCACGGAGCTGTTCGTCGACAACCCCTCGCACTTGCCCCCCGCTTCCGAAATAGAGCACATGGAAGAACCCATAGTCAAAGCCGATATATATTCGCCCCCCGACTACCTCGGGCAGATAATGGACCTTTGCCGCGAAAAGCGGGGCGTGTTCATGCAGATGACCTACCTCGACAAGAGCAGAGTGCGCCTCGAATACCGCCTGCCCTTAAACGAGATAATCTTCGACTTTTTCGACTCGATAAAGTCGCGCACGCGCGGTTACGCCAGTTTCGATTACGAGCTTGAAGGTTACGAAAGGAGCAAGCTCGTCAAGCTCGACATTCTGTTGAACGGCGAGGTGTGCGACGCGCTTTCGATGATAGTGCACGAAGATTCGGCGTACCCCCGCGGCAGAACGCTGTGCGAGAACCTCAAAGACGCGATTCCCCGCCAGCTGTTCGAAGTGCCCGTACAGGCGGCGGTAGGGGGGAAGATAATCGCCCGCGAAACGGTAAAGGCAATGCGCAAAGACGTGCTCGCCAAGTGCTACGGCGGCGACATAACCCGCAAGAAAAAACTGCTCGAAAAGCAAAAAGAGGGCAAAAAGCGCATGCGCACGATAGGCAGCGTCGAAGTCCCCAGTGAAGTCTTTATGCAGATATTAAAGACCAACAAAGACTGAAAATATCAATATATATGCGCATTTTTGCTTAACTCGGCGTTCACCCATATTGTCGTGAACCGATCTTCTGTGCGGAACGGTTCTCCCTTTTTAAGGGGGTTTACCATTATCAAACAACTATCAAAAACTCTTTTATTTCCTTTCGGATCTTAATTCCCTTATCGGAGCTAAAAATGAATTTCAACCAGCTCGTCTACGAAGCCGTCAAAAAAATCCCCCGCGGAAAAGTCGCAAGTTACGGCGACATAGCCCGCGCCGTCGGCAACCCGAGGGCAAGCCGACAGGTCGGGTGGGCGTTACACTCAAATCCGTATTTCGGCGAAGTGCCGTGTCACAGGGTCGTTTTTAAGGACGGTTCGCTTGCAAAGGGCTTTGCGTTCGGCGGCGAGGGCGTTCAGAGGGCGATGCTCGAAGGCGAGGGGATAGCGTTCGGAAGCGACGGAAAAATAGACATGATAAAATTCAGGTGGGTGCAGGAATAATGGCGGGAATTTACGTTCACATACCCTTTTGCAAGGCAAAATGCCGCTACTGCGACTTTGCCTCGTTCCCCGAAAAAATCGGTTTTGCCGAGAGCTATATGGCGTGCGTTTGCCGCGAAATGTCAAAGAGGAGCGCGCAGCTTAAAGGCATGAAGTTCGACACGCTGTACATAGGCGGAGGCACGCCCTCGGTCGTCGACGAAAACTACATAGCCATGATAATAGCCGCCGCGCGCAAGTACTACGACCTTTCGGAGAACGCCGAAATTACGATAGAGATGAACCCCGGCACGGTGAGCGCGGGCAAGATAAACCTCTATAAAAAGTGCGGGGTCAACCGCTTTTCGGTGGGCTTGCAGACGGCAATCGACAGCCAGCTGAGGGAGCTCGGCAGAGTGCACAACCTCAACGATTTCGTCATGTGCGCAAAGCTCCTTTCGGGCGAGAACTTCAACGCCGACGTCATGATAGGTCTTAAAGGTCAGACGGCGGACGACGTAAAAAAGACCATACAGGTCGCGGCGGCGTTCGGCGCAAGCCACATTTCGATGTACGCCCTCACCCCCGAGGACGGCACGCCCATTTACACCGACTACCTGAACGGCGAACTCCCCGACTCCGACGAGGTCGCCGAGCTGTACGAAGAGGGCAGAAAACAGCTCGAAGAGCTGGGCTTTCACCGCTACGAGGTGTCGAATTTTGCCAAAAAGGGCAAACAAAGCCGCCACAACCTCAACTATTGGCGGCGGGGGGAGTATATCGGCTTCGGCGTTTCGGCTTCGTCGTGCATAGGCGATACGCGCTTCACAAACACCTTCGACCTCGACGAATATTTCAAGTGCATACTTTCGGACAACTTCGCCGTGATAGACGTTCAAAAAATAACGCCCGAGGACAAAAAGGACGAGTTCATAATGCTTGCCTTGCGCACTTGCGAGGGGATAGACCTCGCCCGCTATACACAGCTCTTCGGCGGCGATTTTTTGACCGATTACGCCGAGGTTCTCAAAAAAATGTCAATATATATTGATATTTCCGATAAAAACGTAAAAATCAAAGACGAGTATCTCTTTGTTCAGAACACCATAATCTGTGAGTTTTTAAGGGGCTGAAAGGTAGTTTTTTCGAACCGTCGGGCGTTACAAAAAAATACCCGCCGACGGGGTTTCCCGCAATAGGGCGGGCGACCCTTCGCCACGGGCGATATTGTGTAACGGGCGATACTTGATTGAACTACCCTTTATAAAGGAGAATAAATGCAATTCGAATACACACCCGCCGAGGCGGAGGATCTCGACCGCGTGCTCGGAATATACGTCGGGGCGCAGAAGTTCATGGAAGAGCACGGCAACCCGCAGTGGGGCAAGGGCTTTCCCGACAGAGTGGATATCCTCGGCGGAATTTTGGGCGGAATAATCTACAAAGTGACTTGCGGCGGCGAGATAGCGGCGGTCTTTTCGGTTGTCAACCACGACGGCAATTACGATAATATCGACGGCGCGTGGCTTACAAACGGCAACTATCTTGCCGTGCACAGAGTGGCGGTGAGCGAGACTTTCCGCGGCACGGGCGCGGCAAAATTCATTGTCAATATCGCCGCCAACGAAATAGCCCTCTCCCGCGGCAGAGGTAGCATAAGAATGGACACCCACGCCAAGAACGCGCCCATGCTCGCCCTTTTGCGCTCGCAGGGCTTCACCGAGTGCGGGCAAATTTCCCTCACCCGCGACGACACCGTCCGCACGGCTTTCGAACGCCTTGTAACTCCCCGCGCCGACGACTGAAAGGGCTTCGCCCATTAACGGCTTCGCCGCTCAATGGTTCGCCCATAAAAGGTTCGCCCTTTTTCGACAAAGCGCGATTTATCCCTTTATTTTTTTGGTGGTGATGATTTTGCCCGTGCCGCCGTCGACGAGGTACGCCGAAATATTTTTTTGTCTGTCGCACACGCCCACGTAGTAGTAACAGCCCTCGTCGAATAAAAGGCGCACGTAAATTTCGCCCTTGAAGTTGCCGCCGTCGGTCAGCGAAGAGAAGAGTTCGCCGTCGAAGTCGCGCACGCAGTTCAGGGCTTCCTGCCAGCTTATTTCCGAACCGTCGCGCACCGAAAGCGCGCTGAATTTTTTAACGTTATCCCCGCGGGTCAGCTCGACTTCGACGTTGTCGGAAGAGGGCGGGGGAGCGGTAAAACTCAACACATATGCGTTTTTAACCGCCTCGTAGTTCATCTCGCCCGAAAATTCCCCCACGCGTATTTCAACGCTTTGGGGGTTATTTGCAAATTGGGCGGAAAGCTCCCACAGCGCGCAGGTCTGCCCGCAAATGCCGTCGGCGTTGTAGGGCTGTTCGCGCTCCAAAACGTTGAGCGCAAACGAAAGGTCGTCGTCGGCGTAGGTCAAGATATCAGACCTTATCTCCGAGACGAACGAGAGGTAGTCCGCGCCCTTAGCGCACCCCGAAAACAGCGCGCACAAAAACCCGAACAGCGTCACGGCGGCGGCGACAGCCGCCGCCCAAAACTTATTTTTACGGCTTTTCATACAATTAATATATTTTGGTTATTCAATTATATGAATAAAATAAATTTTTCCCATTCGCTCCCCTTCATTTATGAGGGGGAGCTGTCTGTGTAACAGACTGAGGGGGAGCATTTTAAATATT
The DNA here is from genome assembly GCA_947629515.1 of uncultured Clostridia bacterium. Lineage (GTDB taxonomy): Bacteria > Bacillota > Clostridia > Christensenellales > Borkfalkiaceae > Coproplasma. The sequence goes on along the minus strand of CANRDY010000047.1, from coordinate 1,180 downwards.
ATCGGAGCTTATTATGCCACTGTCATTTCGAACGCTATGAGACCCGCGCATTAATGCGCGGGCGCGCGAGGGCGTAGCCCGACGCTCTGCCGAGGGTTCCCGCTTGCGGGAAACGGCAGATTAAGTGAGAGAATTTCTCGCGCGGCGTAAGGAACGCCGCCGCGCTCGGGCACCGCTTGCGCCTTGCACTATGCGCAAGCTCATCTCGTGCGGCAAAACAGCGGGTGTCCGCTGTTTTGAGAAACCCCGCACTCGACCCCGTGGTCTGTGCTTGCACTTTGAAACCCAAACCCAATTCCAAATATTATCGTATCACATTATTCGCGTGGGCGGGTGAACCCCCACCTTTCATTCCTCCCCCTTGTAATTTCTCCGCCCAATGTTCCCTCCCCTTTTTCAAGGGGGAGGGGAGGGTAGGGGTTTTGCTAATAAAAACGGAGCTTATTATACCACTGTCATTTCGAACGCTTAAAAATATTATTCACCTCGTCGAATATTATTAATTTCAAAGAGTTGCATTTTTTATCGCCGTATGGTAAAATATTATAAATTTTTATATAGGTTCGCCCCACGGCATGCGGCAACACTACCGCAAACGGTAATACGGCTTGAAAAACATTATCTCGAAAACGGCATTAAAGACCATACTCGCCCTGATAATCGCCCTTTTTCTCGCGTTCGGCATAGCAAGTCTCGGCTTTCCACAGCATATGGCGACTATGTTCGAAAACATGGGCAATTATTCTTTTGCGACGGGTTACGCCTCGCTCAGACATATGTACACGCAGAACGTCGAAGACCTCGCCCGTTGCGTGGACGACAGCATAATGTCGCGCAACAATCGCAATATAATAACTTTCTGCACCCGCTTTACGGGTGACGACGGCTTCGAGGAGTACTGCCAAAAGCGCAGTGCGGGCGGAGAGGCGGACTACGACTACAAGCAGTACGTTTTGGGCAACCTCGCTTCGGCAAAGTACGCCGAGGGCGACAAAGAGGGCGCGCTTTCCGACGCGCGCAACGCGCTCAGCGGCGTTACGGGCTTTCCCGTCAACAACGCGGCGGGCATACTCGCGATAAGAGTAGCCGAAGCCGCCGACGGCGAAACGGCAAAAGCCCTGCTCGAAATTGTCCGCTCCCGCACGCCCGAAGCCTCGCAACAGCAGTACTTCGACGCGGT
>CANRDY010000046.1 GCA_947629515.1 uncultured Clostridia bacterium | reverse complement strand
ACCGCCATGCTCGCCGCGCCCTTTTTGGGACCGAGCAACAGCCCCGCAAGCACGCTTATCACAGTCTGAAAGGTGAGCGGCACGAGCGGAAAGGGTATGCTGACGTACGCGCCCGCCGTCATGAGCGCGGCAAACAGCGCGACCTGCGCAAGATCCCTCGCCGCGGAATATTTTTTATCTTTCATATGTCCTCTTCTTTTTGATCGCCGGCGTTATTCAAAACGCCGTCGTATAACACAACTCCCCGCAAAACGCGGGGAGCGCATTTATTGATCGCCGTCGGAAGTCCGGGAACGGGGCGCGCCGCTTTCCCCCGAAGAATTTTGGCCCTCTTCCGCGCCGTTCGGGCTTGCGTTTGTATCGCTTGCCGCGTCTGCGCTTGTATCGCCCGCGCCTGCGATTGTATCGCCCGAGCCTGCGTTCAGACTATCCGCGCCTGCGTTTGAGCCGCTTGCCGAGGGAGAACCGTCGGAATTGCCGCTGAAGCCCGCGCCGCCCGAAAGAGCCGCACGCGCAGTGTTTTTACGCCTTTTGCCGACTATATACGCGACTATCGCCGCTACGACGAGACCTATGACAAGACTGAGCACTATGCAGACGACAAGGCTCATGCCGCCGTGCTCTTCCGCCTGCGCGCCGTTGAACACGAGCAGTCTGCCCGAGAGGTATTTGTAATAGCCGTCGAGGGCGTCCTCGAGCCCCTTGGTGAATTGGGTGAGTTCGGCGTACGAAGCGTCGAGCTTGTCGGTGAATTCCTTGGGCGCGAGGACAGGCGTTTTGTAGGTTTCGTAAAGCTCGATCTGCTTGTCGAGTTCGCTGATGTTTACCGCAAGTTCGAGCATTTCGTCCGTGTAGACGTTTATTCCGCCCGAAGAACCCGCGGGTACGAGCAGATCCCACGTCGCTTTCTTTTCGTCGCGTTCGCGGGTGAGCGAATCGACCCTCGTCGTGTAATAAGCCGTCGCCGCGTCCACGTCGTGAACGTACTTGTTCTTGCGCATTTCCTCTTTGAGGTTTTCCATATTGCCGACGTATATCGTCAGCTTGTTCTGGAGCTGTTTCGCCTGCGAACCTATGTCGTGACCGTACATCTCGGTCGCAAGGTCGTCAAGTTCCTGCAAGAGGTACTCGCTTTGCAGGCTCATTAAACTGAACTTATCTTCGAGGAACGCCGTGTCCGCAAAATCCGAGAGATATACGTCGCGCTTTGCGGTGAGCGCGCTTATATATCTTGCGGGAAGAGCGGCGATCTCCCTTATGAAATTCGCCGCCGTTTCGCGGTTGGGGAAGTAACGCGCCTTTACGGTTATGGTGTACGAGACGTCGACTATGTTGGAAGTTGTGCTTTCCTTTAAGTTTACGCCCGTCTCGCTGTAACTGCGGGATATGCTTATATCGCCGTTCGAATACATCTTTTGGGTGTTGACAGAGGAAAACGCCTCGTCGGAATTCTTTACTTCGTCGAGGTTTTTGCGGGAGACGACCTGATAATAGTTGAAGGGCGAGTCGTCGGGATAGACGGGCGAAAGGGGTTCGTCATTGTTGAACATATACGAAAAAGTGCCCGTGTAATACGCCTGCATGCGGTTATAGCCCAAATACAGCCCCAGCGTTCCCGCAAGGGTTATGACGGCGCAGATTATGAGCGCGAGCCATTTTTGGGAAAAGATTATCGAGAATATTTCGCCGAGCGACGTGCCCTCTTTGCTCTCTTCTTCCATTGCTTCCTCCGTCAAAAAGCACTTTGACTTTTTATATTGTACACAATTGCGACAAATATGTCAACCGATAAACATAAAACAGTTGAACTTAAAACGCATATTGCGTTAAGCCGCCGCAATAAAGTTCGTTGGATAAATATTTGCGATCGGCTTCAAAGAACTCATGAGTTTTATTCTTTTCAATTCAAAAATTTCTTCATGTTTTTTTGGTGGACGCTTATGTCGTCCCAATTCCATTCGTCGCCCGATTCTCTTTTCCCGCTATTATCCTTACACATTTGCATCATTATCATAAATTTCAATGATGCAACGGTTACCAATTTGATTTTTCCCGATAATGTGTCGAGATAATGATCGAGTTTTACCCTCGGCGCATAGTTTGAGCCGGAACTGTTTATGTCCGCGCCGATCATACCGTAGTTGCCAAAACAGTTGATGTTGCTTTCCGTCAGATCGACGGGCGGTTTTCCCGCATCTGCTTGCGGAAAAAAATGTTCAAGGCTTCTGCGCGTTCTTGAAAAATAGAACTGTTTGAAAATTTCCAATCCGAAATCACTGCACCCGAATTGTTTGAACATATCCTGCCTGTCCTTTGATCCTTCTTTGCTGCCCCTTACAGACAGATAAGACTTCCAAAGTCTGTAATCGAGATAATTGAAAACAAACAGCGGAATTCCTTTCGACGGGGAAGAACCGTCTCCGTATATAAAATCGAAATTGTCCACCGCATTTTTATTTTCAACAGTTATATTGACATCGCCCTGTTTCAATATCGTTGTGTCGAAACTACGAGGTAAAGGGGTATTGATTTCATTCAGGCTCTCTTTTACGAGATACACATCCTTAAAGTATTTGGTTGCCAATCCATCTAAAAATCTGCAATACTTTTTGAAGAAACTTAACTTCCGTTTCGCATTTTTGAACAAATACAACAAACAATAAAAAAGATAGTTCTTACGTTGACGCGCCGTGAAAGAAACTTCAAACATCGACAAAAGCTGTACCAATGTATCCTGCGTATCTTCTTCCGAACATAAATTTTTAACGTATGCCTTTGTTCGTATCCCATTTTTTGCGTTTTGTTCTTTCTGCCAATATTGGAGCTTCCAGGGATTATTTTCGATAGTATCTTCTTCGTTGGAGTGATGAACTATAAAATTATCCAAAAAGTATTTGGCTTTCAACAAATTGAAGCCAAACTCTTTGACAAATGCTTCGTCCAAAACAATTTTGTCCTTGGAAAACTCGTTCAGAAGTTCTTTATCGTCGAGATTGAATTCCGTAGCGTTAAAATTCGATTCTTTCAGAGTGCGCGTTATTTTCAGCACGATCAATAAGAAATTTGAAAAATCAATGATCGGCTGGAAAGAGTCCGGCTTATCTTCCTTATCTGCGTTTCCATCTGCGAACGGAGCGTTTCCGGTTATAATAGCCTCGATCGTCAAAGGTTTTTGCTCTTCCGACGATCGGTCATCGGTTGGCAAATCATCAAACTTTTCAGATTTCAACCATGCAAGATCGTTGCCGAAAACAGTCTTGTCGTTATATTTTGCCTGCACATAAGTACCCATTTCGGAGCAACATTCCCAAATTTTACCGAACTTGGAGCGATCGCCGCCGTCCGTAAGCAAACTCATAAGTTTTGCTTTGACGATTTCATGCTTTTCCAACTGTTCGCCCCGTGAATTCATCACCTCGAAATAGTGATTCAAATTTACGTCTTTGGGAACCTGATAGTGAATAATATGTACCTTATCCAAAAAATATTGTGTGAATTTATCTTTTTGCGCTTGACCCACGATCTCCTCTACAGAACTTCCGACGGTCAAAAATCCATTATATATGCCCGCATCCTTTTCATCGATCCCGAACCCTGGAATAGACTCCAGAGTTTTCGTGGATTTTTTCCGTGCCCTGTATGTCAGTTTGTTGCCGATATCTGCGTTGAGATATTTAAGAATAAGAAAAACCGTGGTAAGACGTTGCTGACCGTCAATGATCTCATATATTTCATCCCCCTTGTGGAATGAAACCAATGTTCCGATATAATAGTATGGCTTATTCGCCGACATCGCGTCATACACGTCCTGAATAAGCGCGGCGATTTCGTCCTTTTCCCACGCATAATTTCTTTGATAAATCGGAACTTCGAACGTTGCCTTTTCACCGCTATATAACTCACGGATCGATATCTCTTTAAGCGGTAAATCTTTTGTATGCATTTTACTCGATCTCCGTCAAAAATTTATTTTTCTTAAAATAATACAAATAAAATTCGTATATGGCTCCAACCTTTTTCTCTATCTCATTTATTTCTGTCAGATCCTTTTCCATTTGGATCCTTTTTAATGAAATCGGCGTAATTTTGTCCGACAAAGTACTCAACAAAGAATCGGGCGAATCCGCCTCCGTAATCACCTTAAAGATATTGAAAGAATTGACAATTTCGGGATTCCCCATGATATAGTTCTGCGCAGACTGCCATCCGAGATTTACATATTGTGCGCGAAGAGAATACGCCCAGATAAATGCAAATACAACAAACCGATCCAGAAGATACAGATCGGCTGTCGATGGTTTATTCGGACAAAACCTGTCGACGTAAAGCAAAATGGCGGTGTCAAGCAACAATCTCGTTATCCTGTTTCCCACGCCGTTTTTGTATTTTCTTTGATTCAAAGTCTCGATAATCGGGTTGTCATTGATGAAGCACCCCTCATACTTACCGTTGTCCTGAATATCCGCCAAAACATCAAAGTAGTGTTTGGCATAATCAAAGAAAGGCTTTCCCGCAATTATGGGCGCGTCCAATTGAAACGGACTCATTTTGCGTACTCCCGTTACGAAAGGAATATGCGAATTGTTGATGTGTTCCGCATAAGCAAACGCCCCTTTGTAAAATTGTGCAAAAGGATAATTGTCTTCGCTGTTAAGACCCTTGAACATAACGATATTTTTTTCGTCAAGTTCATACGCTTTGTTCCCCTTGATCCAAACTTTGATTCTGTACAAATAATCCCGGAAAAGAGAGGAAAGCTCCCGCTGATTCATGTCCTCCCATGTTTTAACGACCTTTTCCGTCTCGTCGGCTTCAATATTTCGCATCTCGCGCAGATGATATGCTTTTAACAAATCATGCGGATATAATTTCTTCCCGCGAGCATTCTGCGAATCAAAAAATTGGAACGCCTCGGTAATATCTTCCGTGATTACGACAATAAGTTCGCAGTTGTCTTGAATATATGACAAAAGTCTATTACGCTCTTCCGACGAATATTTTTCAGCTCTGCGGCAAAAAAGAATATAATTGTTAAAAATGTTGCGGGCATACAACGGGTCGTCCGGTATTTTTTCCTGCAAAAAAGAAATATTCCGCTCTTCAAATGCTCTCAAAAGCAACGCAAAGGTTATGACCCGCTGTTGTCCGTCGACAATTTGATATGTTTCTTTATCGCCGCCGATCGACTTATGTAAAATAAGTGTTCCAACGCGATACACTTCTTTGTTTTCAGCCTGAGCGTTTATAATATCGTCCAACAATCGGCTCGCATTCTCTGCGTTCCACTTATAAGGTCTTTGATAATTCGGAATTTGCAGATCTACGTTATCGATAGATTTTCCTTCTTTGTTTCGCGTGATCTTTTTTGTGATCAGCAGGTCGCCTATCGTTGTGATCGCCAAAATTAAACTTTTATTCATTCTTTATCCGTTTCCATTCCCGAACACAATATTATACTTAATACAGACTATAAAATCGTGGTTTTCCAATGATCATATTTTAATACTTTTGTCAAGACAAATCAAGTGTTCAACTTGTGCGGAAAGAAATATCGTATCTTTTACCCGTTTTGAGGCACAAGAAAAGGGCTTATCCCGTTAAGAAATAAGCCCTGAATACGATATAATGTTTAATTTTTACAGACCGCTATTTGGTCGCCCTCGGGTTTTTGATGTTTGCCTGAGCGGCGGCAAGGCGCGCGATGGGCACGCGGTAGGGCGAGCACGATACATAGTCGAGACCTATGTTGTGGCAGAACTCGATAGACGAGGGATCGCCGCCGTGTTCCCCGCATATTCCGCAGTGAAGCGACTTCCTCGCTCCCTTGCCGAGGGTTATCGCCATATCCATGAGCTTGCCTACGCCCGTCGTGTCGAGGCGGGCAAAGGGATCGAACTCGTAGATCTTGTTCTCGTAATACGAGGGCAGGAACTTGCCCGCGTCGTCGCGCGAGAACCCGAAGGTCATCTGCGTGAGGTCGTTTGTGCCGAAGCAGAAGAACTCGGCTTCCTTTGCTATCTCGTCGGCGGTGAGCGCGGCGCGGGGGATCTCTATCATAGTTCCCACTTCGTATTTAAGCGCGACGCCCGACGCGGCTATCACCTTGTCCGCCGTTTCGACTACCGTCTTTTTGACGAACGCAAGCTCTTTTACTTCTCCCGTCAAAGGAATCATTATCTCGGGAACCACCTTCCATTCGGGGTGTCTCTTCTGCACGGCTATAGCCGCTTTTATGACGGCGTTGGTCTGCATTACGGCTATCTCGGGATAAGTTACCGTAAGGCGGCAACCGCGGTGTCCCATCATGGGGTTGAACTCGTGGAGGTCGCTTATTATCTGCTTTATCTGCGCAACGCTCTTGTTCTGAGCCTTGGCAAGAGCCTTTATGTCCTCTTCGTCGGTGGGCACGAACTCGTGGAGGGGAGGATCGAGGAACCTGATGGTCACGGGCTGTCCTTCGAGGGCTTCCATAAGACCTTCGAAGTCCGCCTGCTGCATGGGTTCTATCTTGGCGAGAGCCGCTTCCCTCTCCTCAACCGTGTCGGAACAGATCATCTCTCTGAACGCGCCTATCCTTTCGGGGTCGAAGAACATGTGCTCGGTGCGGCAAAGACCGATGCCCTGCGCTCCGAACGAAGCCGCCTGCTTTGCGTCTTTGGGGGTGTCGGCGTTGGTCCTTACGCCCATTGCCTTGTACTTGTCGGCGAGCTTCATTATTCTGCCGAAGTAGCCCGAATTGGGGTTGGCGGGAACGGTGGGAACGAGGGTGTTGTAAATTCTGCCCGTCGAACCATCGAGCGAGAGGCTGTCGCCCTCTTTGAATACCTTGCCCGAAAGGGTGAACCTCTTGTTCTCCTCGTCCATTTTAATGTCGCCGCAGCCCGATACGCAGCAAGTGCCCATGCCGCGAGCGACGACCGCCGCGTGCGAGGTCTGCCCGCCGCGAACGGTGAGTATGCCCTGCGCGTACTTCATGCCCTCGATGTCCTCGGGCGAGGTTTCAAGGCGCACGAGCACGACCTTTTTGCCCTTCTTGCCCTCTTCGACGGCGTCTTCGGCGGTGAACACTATCTGTCCCGCCGCCGCGCCGGGAGAGGCGGCTATGCCCTTTCCGACAAGGTTGTTTTTATCCGCGTCGGCAAGAGCCTTGGGATCGAACTGCGGGTGAAGAAGCATATCGAGCGACTTTGCGTCGATCTGCATGAGGGCTTCCTTTTCGGTTATCATTCCCTCGTCTATGAGGTCGCAGGCTATCTTTATGGCGGCGGCGGCGGTGCGCTTGCCGTTACGCGTCTGGAGCATATAGAGCTTTTCGTTCTCTATGGTGAACTCCATGTCCTGCATGTCGCGGTAGTGATTTTCGAGGGTCTCGCACACTTTGAGGAACTGCGCGTACACTTCGGGGAACACCTTTTTCATCTCGGAGATGGGCATGGGAGTTCTTACGCCCGCAACCACGTCTTCGCCCTGCGCGTTTACGAGGAACTCGCCCATAAGCCCCTTTTCGCCCGTGGCGGGGTTACGCGTGAACGCAACGCCCGTGCCCGAGGTGTTGCCCATGTTGCCGAACGCCATCATCTGAACGTTTACGGCAGTGCCCCACGAATAGGGGATATCGTGGTC
>CANRDY010000045.1 GCA_947629515.1 uncultured Clostridia bacterium | reverse complement strand
TTTGGTATCGGTTTTTGTCCATCAATTTTTGCTTTATATACGGGGGGAGAGGCATATTCCCGACCCTGTCGAGAATTTCCTCGAAAACCCCGCCGTATTCAAACTTAACCCTTCTTTCCCCGCCGTCGTCCGCGGACAGCACGGTGAGGGAGAGTTCGTCCGAAACGGTGAGTTTTTTGCCCGGCAAACACTTTTTGCCCGGTTTTACGAGAACTTCCCATTCGTCCGCCGAAAGGCGCTTTAAAAGCAAAACTTCCGCCGCCCCGCCGTTTTGGGTGCGCGCGTATAAACGGGCGGGCAAAACCTTGGTGTTGTTTATCACGAGAACGTCGCCGTTTTTTAGATAGGAAGTGATGTCGCGGAAAATTTTGTGCTCTATGCTTTTATCCGCCCTGTTATAAACCAAAAGGCGGGAAGAATCCCGCGGTTCCGCGGGTGTTTGCGCAATAAGTTCCGCGGGCAAATCATAATAAAAATCGCTTTTTTTGTATTGCATATATAAAATCGGGTTTAATCCGCCCCGTCATTCGTCGAATATCGAAGCCTGCCGTTGCTGTTTTTCGGTCATCTTTATACCGAGGTGCTCGTATCCGCCGCGGAGTATCACCCTGCCGCGGGGTGTGCGGGCTATGAAGCCGAGTTGCAAAAGATAGGGCTCGTACACGTCCTCTATCGTGCCCGCGTCCTCGTTTATTGCGGCGGCGAGGGTGTCAAGCCCTACGGGCTTGCCGTCGAACTTTTCTATCATGGCGCGCAGGAGAGCGCGGTCTACCTCGTCGAGACCGAGTTCGTCCACTTCCATTTTGGAGAGGGCGTAACGGGCGTCTTTGAGGGTTACGGCAGAGTTGCCGTTCATCGTCGAAAAGTCGCGCACGCGTTTTAAAAGGCGGTTGGCGATTCGGGGCGTGCCCCTGCTTCGGCGGGATATTTCGCCCGCGGCGTCGGGCTCTATTTCGATTTGCAGCATCTTTGCACTGCGCGTTACTATCTCTTTAAGCTCTTCGGGGGTATACATTTCGAGGCGGCAGATTATGCCGAACCTGTCGCGGAGGGGGTTCGAGATCATGCCCGCGCGGGTGGTCGCGCCGATGAGGGTAAATTTTTTCAGAGTGAACCGAATGTTGCGCGCGCTCGGTCCTTTACCCACGATTATATCGAGGGCGTAATCTTCCATTGCCGAATATAAAATTTCCTCTACGCTGTGGTTGAGGCGGTGAACTTCGTCGATGAACAGAACGTCGCCGTCGTTGAGGTTGGTCAAAATGGCGGCAAGGTCGCCGCTTCGCTCGATGGCGGGAGCGGAAGTCAGTTTGAGCTGTCCGCCCATTTCGCCCGCTATTATGTGCGCGAGTGTGGTTTTGCCCAACCCCGGCGCGCCGTACAAAAGGACGTGCTCCAACACCTCGCCCCTCTTTTTAGCGGCGTTCATATATACTTTTAAGTTCTCTTTGACCTTGCTCTGCCCAACGTAGGCTTCGAGCGTTTTGGGGCGGAGCACGTTCTCTTCGTAGTCGTATTCGCCCTTGGTGCTTTGGACAAGGCGGCTTTCGCCCCCCTCTTCGCCCAAATCTTCGTCGTCATCGAAAAACATCGTTCTTTCCTCTTTTATCGTTCTTTATATCTGCCTTTGTATATGCTTTTGTATCTGCTTTTGCAGTCAGCCGCGGTTGCCGTTACATTCCCTTTAAGGCGAGCATGATTATATCCTCGACCGAGGTCGCGCCGTTTTCTTTGGCGCGGGCTATCGCCTTTACGCTTTCGGAGCGGGTGAAGCCGAGCGTCATCAGCGCGACAACTGCGTCCTCGTCTCCCGCGGATACCTTGGCTTCGGGGACGAACTTCGTTCCCTCTTCGGTGGCGACCGCCGCGACCTTTTCGCGAAGTTCCAAAATTATTCGCTCAGCCGTCTTTTTGCCCATTCCCTTTACGGCGGAAAGGCGTTTTACGTCGTTGGAAGCTATGGCGAGGGCAATATCTCCCGCTTTCATTCCCGCGAGCACGGCTATGCCCATTTTGGGACCTACGCCCGAAACCGAGATGAGCTTTAAGAACATCTCCTTTTCTTCGGTGGAAGCAAACCCGAAGAGCGACATTCCGTCCTCGCGCACCTGCATGTACGTGTAGAGCGCGCCCTCGGTTTTGCCCGCCAACGCCTCGTAAGCGGCGGCGGAGAGCAACACATCGAAACCGACGCCCGACGAAGTTACTATAATCGCCGTATCCGTGTTCAAAGATAAAATTTTACCTTGAATATAGCCTATCATATAACACCTTTATTTTTTGATTTTATGTAAAATTCGGATTTGGTTATGTGTAAATGAGTTGAATTTCTGCGGAAAACACCCATGAATTTGAAATTATCGGGGGAACGCGGTTTTGGTTGAACCTGTGCGGGGAACGCGCGGTTGTTTTATTTATGTGGGAACGCGGTTTTTACTGTATCCCGAACATTCTGCCGAAGCGGGAAGTGTGCGCGTGACACAAAGCGACGGCGAGGGCGTCGGCGGCGTCGTCGGGGCGGGGGATCTTTTCAAGGCGCAAAAGTGAAGTTACGACGCGCATCATCTGGATTTTATCGGCTTTGCCGTACCCCGTTAAAGACTGCTTTATCTGGTTGGGGGTGTATTCGTACAGCTTGCCGCAGTACTTTATGCAGGTCAGTAGCATCACCCCCCTTGCATGGGCGACGGGTATGCCCGTGGTTATGTTCTTGGTGAAGAAGAGTTCCTCCACCGCTATCTCGTCGGGCTTGAACTTTGCAAGCAGTTTGTTTATTCCCTCTTCGAGCATGGCAAGGCGCACGGGCAGACTTTCGTCTTTGGGGGTGAGAACTACGCCGTAGTCCACCGCGACGGTATTGTCGTTTTTTTGTTTTTCGATAACTCCGTAGCCCATGGTCGCAAGCCCGGGGTCGAGACCGAGAATAATCATTTGCATTTCCATACCGCAAAAAACTTGATTTACGGTAAATGATAATTTATAATTATATTGTAATTTAATTTGTTAAATAAGTCAACTTATTAAAGGACGGGTTATTATGAAACTGTGGGAAGGACGCTTTGAAAAGCCGACTGCAAAGACGGCGGACGAGTTCAACGATTCGCTGCCGTTTGACAAAAAGCTGTGGAAAGAGGATATTACCGCCTCCGTCGCCCATGCAAAAATGCTGGGAGCGTGCGGGATAATTCCCGACGACGATTGCCAAAAAATTATAAAAGGGCTTGAAGATATTTATTCGGACATTGCCGACGGCAAGCTCGAAATTGCGGGCGCGGAGGACGTGCACTCCTTTATGGAGAACGAGCTTGTTCGGCGCATTGGCGACGCGGGCAAAAAACTGCACACGGCGCGAAGCCGCAACGATCAGGTGGCGACAGACTTTAAGCTGTACGTGCGCTCGGCTTACGGGCGGCTTTCGGAGAGCCTTAAAGGGCTTGTGCTTTCGCTTGCCGACTGCGCGCGCAGGGGGTTGAAGTTACTTTTGCCGGGGTATACGCACCTGAGAAAGGCGCAGCCCATGTGCGCGGGACACTTCTTCAACGCGTATGCGGAGATGTTCCTCCGTGACCTCGACCGCGCCGCTTCCTGCAAAAAGCGCATGAACATTATGCCCTTGGGCAGCGGGGCGTTGGCGGGGACTTCGTACCCCATCGACCGCTTTATGACGGCTGAACTTCTGGGCTTTGACGCGCCTTGCTCCAACTCGCTCGACGGCGTTTCGGACAGAGATTTTGCGGTGGAATTTGCCTTTTGCGCCTCGCTTGCAATGGCGCACCTTTCGCGGCTGTGCGAGGACATTATACTCTACACCTCGTCGGAGTTCGGCTATTTTGAAATTTCGGACGAGTACTCCACGGGTTCCTCCATTATGCCCCAAAAGAAAAACCCCGATATTCCCGAACTTATCCGCGGAAAGACGGGCAGGGTGTACGGACACCTGTTTGCACTGCTCACGACGGTAAAGGCGATACCGCTTGCCTATAACAAAGATTTGCAAGAGGACAAAGAGGGAATTTTCGACGCGGAGGCGCAGACGATCGCTTGCCTCGACATTATGGCGGAGCTGTTGAAAAATATAACTTTCAACAAGCGCGCCATGGAAAAAGCCGCCGAGGGCGACTTCTGCTGTGCGACCGACGTTGCCGACTACCTTGCCAAAAAGGGTATGCCGTTCAGAAACGCGCACGCCGTTACGGGCAAGATCGTGCGTGACTGCCTTGCGGGAAAGCGCACTTTGCAGAGCATGAAGTACGAGGATTTTAAGGGTTACAGCGAGCTGTTCGGCGAGGATATTTGCGAAGTTGTCAAGGGCAAAAACTGCGCCGAGGCGAGGGTTTCGTTCGGCGGTTCTTCCCCCTCCTCCGTAAAGCAAAATTTAAGCTCGATATTAAAGAGAGTTAAAAAATATTAATATATATTGATATTTTTGGGAATTTTGATCGGTTTAGGAAAGAAGTCGCCCGCGCAAAATTTGCGCGGGCGGCGTTTGTTTAAGACCGCTATATTCGCGGTGCGGTTTTGTTGCGCGGGCGGTTTTTGCGCGGGCGGCGTTATGGATTTTTACACTAAATTATAGCTTTGGGCAAGCGACCTGAAGGCGGGGAGCGATCGCTCTATCATCTCGGGGGAGACGCAGTAGCTTATGCGCACATACCCCTTACAGCCGAAGTCATCGCCCGCGACTATCAAAAGCTCGAACTTCTTTGCGCGTTCTGCAAACGCCTTGGCGTCCTCTTCGGGACTTTTTACAAACATGTAGAACGCGCCCTCGGGCTTTACCACCTTAAACCCAAATTCGGTCAGCGCGTTGAGCAGACGGTCGCGGTTAGCCTTGTATACGTTTATATCCGCGGTCTTGTTATACACCTTTTTTATGAGCTGCTGGAAGAGCGCGGGCGCGCACACGTAGCCCAATGCTCTGCCCGCCCCGCACACCGCGGCGTACACCTCTTCCGCCTCGCTCATCTGCGGATCGACGGCTATATAGCCTATCCTCTCGCCGGGTAGCGAAAGGCTTTTGGAGTACGAATAGCAGACTATGCTTCTTTGGTAATAGTTCATTATATACGGCACTTTTATCTTGTCGAACACAAGCTCGCGGTAGGGCTCATCCGAGATAAGATAGACGGGCGCGTTGAGGCGGGAATGTTCCTTTAATATGTCGGCAAGGCGGGTAATATCCCCCTCTTTGTACACCACGCCCGACGGGTTGTTGGGCGAGTTTATTATAACGGCTTTGGTCTTCGGCGAAAGGGCTTTTTTAAAACTTTCGAAGTCGATGCCGAAGTCGCCCTCGCGGCTTTTGACGGCTTTGAGAACGCTGCTCGCATTTTCGGTGAACACCTTATATTCGGGGAAGTACGGCGCGATGGTTATTACCTCGTCGCCCGCGTTCAAAAGGGCGTTCAGAGTTATCGTCAGCGAAGCCGCCGCCCCGCACGTGAGGTAAAAATTATCGGCCGTAAGCGACGTGCCGAAGCGGGAATTGGTGTACTCCGCAAGCGTTGCGCGCACCGAATAGTCGCCCTGCGCCGAAGTATAGCCGTGCAATTTTACGGGATCGCCCGCTATTAGCTCCGTAAGGGCTTTTGCAACTTCGGGAGGGGCGGGAACGCTGGGATTCCCCAACGAAAAGTCATACACGTTCTCCTCGCCTATTTCCGCCTTGCGCTTTTTGCCGTATTCGAACAGCTCGCGTATGGAAGAGCGCACCCTTCCGAGCTGTACGTTCTTTTGGTTCAACATATTGCTCACCTTTTGTTTTTTTTGGTTTATGTTCCTATTATAACACGGCGCGCGCGGTTTTTCAACAATTTGAACGCCTCAATTGATTTTGACGGCTTGCGCGGGGGAACGTTACGGCTTGCGCGGTTCAAAAAAGACGGCTTGCGCGGTTCAAAACGCATACTTTGGCGGGTAACGTTACCCAACCCGAACGGTTCAAAAAAGACGGCTTGCGCCGTCCTTATCCCGTGAGTTCCTTGCGGAAGGTCTGCATTATTCGGTTTTCGATGCGCGAGACCTGAACCTGCGAAACGCCGAGCATACCCGCAACTTCGCTCTGCGTCATGTCGCGGAAGTAGCGCAAAATTATGACTTTTCGGTCGCGCTCGGGCAGACCCGCGATCGCCGTTTTGAGCTGGAGCGATTCGATTATTTCCTCTTGTCTGTCCTCGACGGGGAGTTTTTCAAGCAGTTCCTGCCCCTTTTCGTCCTTGTAATCGCCCCGCTCGTATATCGATACGGGCATACGCGACGAACCCATGGTGAACACAACCTCGCTTTCGGGAATACCGAACTTTTCGGATATTTGCTTTACAGTGGGCTGAAAGCCGTGCTCGCCCGAGAACTGCTCGATATAGGCGTTTATCTGCTTTGCCGCGCCCTTTAACGCGCGCGAGACTTTTATGCTGCCGTCATCGCGCATGAACCGCTTTATTTCGCCCGCTATCATCGGCACGGCGTAGGTCGAAAAGCGCACTCCGAAACTTTCGTCGAAGCCGTTGATGGCTTTCAGAAGCCCCATGCCCGCAAGTTGATATAAGTCGTCGTACTCGACCCCTTTATTTAAATATCTGCGCACTATGCTCTTTATTAAGTTGTTGTTTTCGAGCAACAGTTTTTCCTTTGCGGCTCCGTCGCCCGCCTTTGCACTGCGTATGAGCGCGTTCGTCTCTTCGACGTCAAGCATTCTCCACTTCCGCTTTAATACTTTTCGACATATAGACGACCGTACCCTCGCCCTCTTTGGAGTTGACCGAAAATTCGTCCATGAAGGTCTGCATTATGGTGAATCCCATGCCGCTTCGCTCGTCGGACGGGAGCGAGGTGTAAAAGGGCTGAACGGCTTGTTCGACGTCGGCTATGCCCTTACCCTTGTCGCCTATTTTTATATGTAGCGTGCCGTCCTCTATCTCGCACTCCACCGTTACAAGCCCCGCCTCTTTGCCGTAGGCGTGAACCGTGCAGTTGGTGACCGCTTCCGAAACCGCCGTCTTTACGTCGGAGAGGTCGGCAAGCGTGGGGTTGAGTTCAAGGCAGAACGCCGCAACCGCGTCGCGGGCAAACGCCTCGTTGCGCGGAAAGGAATAAAACTGCATTTTCAGATAGTTCTTTATCATATAACTCCTTTATTTTTAAGGGAATGTCTGTGGGGAAGGATCGTTGGAAAGACGTGAAAATGTGCGGTGATTTGAACGGGGCTAGAGAGGGGCTGAACGGGGGTTGAACGGGGCTGGACGGGGGCGGCGCGCGGCGGCTGCGCCGCCGCGCGCCGCTTCTTACTCAAAATTATCTTTATACTAAAAAACGTTTGGCGGCGTTATTGCTGGTGGCGTTCACGCGAAAGAGCGGCGTTACTCCCCTAAAAACTCGGTTCAGCCGCACTTGGGGATAAGCGAATAGATGCCGCTTAAATTAAGTATCTTGTCGGCGGCAAGCGTCGGCTTTTCGATGAAGAGCTGCACGGCGTACCGCTTGGCTTTTTTGTAACGCCCTATCAAAAAGCCGATGCCCGTGGAGTCCATAAACTGCACCTCGGAGAGATTGATGATTATCTTTTTGGCGTTGAGGTTTTCCTCTATCAGCCTGTCGCACTCGGCGCGCGCCGACGCGGCGGAACACTCGTCCATTTCACCCGAAAGGCTGAGATAGAGTATTCTGTCGCGCACATATCCCTTTACTTTCATTTTTTAAGCTCCGTGGGTTGATCGCTATCCAAATAGTACTACTCCGTCTGTGCCGAATTTTGGGGAGTATAGTCGGCGATCTGCATTTTTTGTCGCCTTTGACTTTTTTTGATCGCTTCGGGGGTGCGATCGCGTTGCAACCGAATTTGCATAAAAGCCTTACGGTTTTTTAAAAAGTTGCCGCGGGGTTTTAATTAAAAAAACACTTCCGAAAATCAATTAAAAATCTTTTAATATTTAATTGAAACTCTTTTGAAATTTAAGCCGAAATCAAAGAAAAATTACTTGACAAAAGCTCGCCTTTATATTAAAATTATTTAGCGTTGTCTGAAAGGACGTTGCTTTCGTGAACCGTTCCCGCAAAGAACGGTTTGCAAAAGACGGTGCGGGGACGGTCGTAAACGGACGGTTCCCACAAAAAAACGGCACTTGTGCGAAAGGTTGTTGTGTGAACGGCACCTTTGCGAACGGCTTTTCGGACGGCGGCGCACTTTGAGGGACTTTAGCTCAGTTGGTTAGAGCGGTCGGCTCATAACCGATTGGTCCGCGGTTCGAGTCCGTGAAGTCCCACCACCCCGCTTCCGCACGGTCAATTGCGGAGATCCGCGCAAAGCGGAAGTTACGGCCCGATAGCTCAGTTGGTTAGAGCGCCAGCCTGTCACGCTGGAGGTCGACGGTTCGAGCCCGTTTCGGGTCG
>CANRDY010000044.1 GCA_947629515.1 uncultured Clostridia bacterium | reverse complement strand
GTCTTATCTTACAAAAAACCTGTTGATTTATTTAACTTTTTTATCTCTAACTGTTGCACTTAGTTTGACAATTCGCCACAAAAATAACCGAACAAGCTCAATCTATATCGAGTTCGGTCACGCCGTCGTCGACAAGGTAACACATTTCCTCGTGTTCGCTTATGTTCTTTCCTATGCGGGCGACGTCGAGCTTGATATATTTGATAACGGCGTTTGCAAGCACGTTCCCGTCGCGATCGAGAATTTTGGTTTCGGCGGTGAGGAAGTTGCCCGTGTTTTTGGTTATAATTCCCTTGCCGAAGAGGGGCGCGCCGTAGGGCACGGGTTTGCGGAATTTTGTTTCAAGGGAAGTGGTCACGCCGTAGGTTTTTTCGCCAAGCTCCGCCGCCCACAACGCTCTCAGACCCATCTCGTCGAGCATGGCGGTTATCATGCCGCCGTGAACTCTGCCGGGGTAACTCTGGTGGTGTTCGGCAAAGGCAAAAGCCGTCGCCACACTTCCGTCCTGCATGGTATAAAAGGGCGCGCGCACGCCGTAGGGGTTATCCAGCCCGCAAATAACGCACATTCTGCTGTTCCGTTGTTTTTGTATTACTTTCATAAAAAACGCCTCCGCGCATAAAAAAACCGAATTACAAAAAAAATTATAGCACGCTTTTGCGCGCTGCGCAACAAAAAATCTTTTTAAGGTCAAAATCACTTGATTTTTTTCCGAAAAATCTATATTATAAATAATGTTGAAAAAACGGCGTAAGAGGCTTTGCAGAGATGGCTGAGCGGTTTAAGGCGCACGATTGGAAATCGTGTGGCGGCTAATACCCGTCCGGAGGTTCAAATCCTCTTCTCTGCGCCAAAACGAGCGGGGCACTTTTTTCGTGCCCCGCTCATTTTGCTCCCGCAAACTTCGTATACTGCCGAAAACTTCGTATATGTGTCGCAAGCGTTCCGCTTGACCAAGTGTCTTAACAACGTGGCAGTAATACGGCGGATAGGCTGTTCAACATAAAGCGGTGTCGCGCTTGCGCACTCCTTGGTAAGGCTACGCCTTCGATACGACACGTACTTCATTGTACGCCCCCTTCGTCGTTTGCGCACGCTCCTTGCATTACTCGCATCTACAAAGTTTCTAACTTCGTAATTGCAAGGGTAATTGTACCTTTCTCACTTCGTACAAGCTGCTACCCATTCGCTCCCCCTCAAAAAAATAATTTTTTTACAATTCGCTCCCCTTCACAGAATGTGAGGGGGAGCTGTCCGCTTCGCGGACTGAGGGGGTGTAAGGGGGTGTATTTTAAATAATAACGGAGCACATTAAGGCTTTTTTCGCCGCGGGGCGCAGTATCTGCGCCCCGCCGCTTTGTCGCACTTCGTCTCGCTCCATTTTACTCACGTTCCGTCTTTAACACACGTATTATAAGCGCAACTTATACCTATTATAACTTATAGCGATACCAGCGGGCGGCGGTAATGTTTGCCTTAAAAATAATCGTGTGTTATAATGATTATAAATAATAATTATACAATTAATGTGAATACTCGCGGCAAGTGCTGAATATTTTTTCAAATTCGCCGTCTGAGATGAAGCCACCATCACAAAACCAATAAAACCAATAAAGCCAAAACCACCCCCCAAAAAACCAACCACCCACGCAAAACCAAAACCACTACAACCAAAAAACAAAAAAACAAGTATATATAAGGAGCAACCATGAATTACGTAGAGAAAGTATTAAAGAACCTCAAAAAGCAGAACCCCAACGAACCCGAATTTCATCAGGCGGCGACGGAGATTTTAACCACCCTCGCGCCCGTGGTCGAAAAGCACCCCGAGTACGAAGCGGCGGGTCTTTTGGAGCGGTTCGTCGAACCCGAGAGAGTGATAATGTTCCGCGTGCCTTGGGTAGACGATAAGGGCAGAGTGCAGGTCAACAAGGGCTACCGCGTTCAGTTCAACAGCGCGATCGGACCTTACAAGGGCGGACTTCGGTTCCACCCCTCGGTAAACCTTTCGATAATCAAGTTTTTGGGGCTTGAACAGATACTTAAAAACAGCCTCACGGGGCTTCCCATCGGCGGCGGTAAGGGCGGCTCGAACTTCGATCCCAAGGGCAAGAGCGATCGCGAAATAATGGCGTTCTGCCAGAGCTTTATGACCGAACTCTATCGCCACATCGGCGCAGACACCGACGTGCCCGCCGGCGACATAGGCGTAGGCGGCAGGGAGATCGGCTATCTGTTCGGTCAGTACAAGCGTATCCGTGACGAGCACGTCGGCGTGCTCACGGGCAGAGGTCTTTCCTACGGCGGAAGCCTTGTAAGAACCGAGGCGACGGGCTACGGTCTTGTGTACATTACCGCCGAAGCCCTTGCTCAGAGGGGCGACAGCTTCAAGGGCAAAACGGTCGTAATTTCGGGTTCGGGCAACGTTGCGATTTACGCGTGCGAAAAGGCGCAGAGCCTCGGCGCAAAGGTAGTTGCCATGTACGATTCGAACGGATATATATACGATCCAAAGGGCATAGACCTTGCGGTAGTAAAGGACATAAAGGAAGTGAAGAGGGGCAGGATAAAGGAATATGCCGAAAGGGTCGCAGGCTCGACGTACACCGCGGGCTGCAAGGGCATTTGGAGCATACCTTGCGACATTGCCCTTCCTTGCGCAACGCAGAACGAAATCGACGAAGAATCGGCAAAGACCCTCGTCAGGAACGGCGTCAAGTACGTAGCCGAGGGCGCGAATATGCCCTCAACGCTCGAAGCGATCGCGGTATTCCAGAGCGCGAACGTGGTGTTCTTACCCGCCAAGGCGGCGAACGCGGGCGGCGTTGCGACCTCTGCGCTTGAAATGGCGCAAAGCTCGGGCAGAATGTTCTGGACGTTCGAAGAGGTGGACGCCAAGTTGAAGAACATAATGGTGAACATATACCACAATATCGACAACGCGGCGAAGGAATACGGCTACGAGGGTAACTACGTAATGGGCGCGAACATAGCGGGCTTTATAAAAGTTGCCAACGCAATGATGGCGCACGGCATAGTGTGACGGCATTAAAAAAGAAAAAATAAAAACACATTATAGAGAGAATATGTGTATATAGCCCCGCGCCGTAGCGTTTCGCGCCACGGCGCGGGGTCTTGTTATTATAATACTGATAACATTATTAATACTCTGTAAGGCGCGCGGGCGCGAACGCGCCCGCGCGCTTTCTAAAATAATACTGTCATTTCGACCGAAGCGAGCGAACGCGCGCGAAGTGGAGAAATCTATTCCGCAGTATAGTGGAGTTATTATTTCAGAAAAGTGGGGGTCGGTTTCAAAGTACAAGCACAGACCACGGGGGGATTCTCTCGGTCAATCCCGCGCCCGTGGCGCGTGTCATATCCCTCGAAATGACAGTGCCATAATTCGCTCCGATAATATAAAAAAGTTCCAACGCTCGCCCCCCGCGGGAGGGGGATTTTTTACGATTTGCCACACGATTTATATATTTTTTAAAAAAATTTTAAAAGAATGTGGAAAACCTATTGACAAAAAGTAACCCAAAGTGATAAAATTTAACAAAACTATTTAATGCTAAAATGCTCCGCGGAGCATTTTGTTGCACGCCGCTCCTATATGGCGTGCAACAAAATAAAACATTAAAGAGCCGAAAGGGTCGGGGTTTTATGGCGTAAAGTGCGAAGAAGCGTGAAACAAAATAAAACATTTAATGAGTTGCGAGGGGCAAAATTTTTAGCAAAGGGAGTAAAATATGACAAAAATTAAACAACGGATATACGTTGTTTTGGCGTTAATATTATCATTCGTCACGCTTCTTGCGGGGACTTTTCTTTTTATCGGGAAAAATTCTCAACAGGCTGACGCATATACGGATAAACCTACCCCAACAGTCACATTAAAGGGTATAGGCACGTTAGGCTCTGATCCCGATTATGATTATATTGATAAGTCGGGCGTCGACGAATTATACAGACAACTTTTGGGACCCGAAGCAACATATGATGATATATTAGAAGCCGCACGCTCCACAGGCAGTTTTTCGGATCGCAACAAATTAAGATACGAAGATTTCAGAGCCATCAACGACAATCAGGATATAATAATCGAAATGGGAGGCTTTTATTGGGCGCCAGTTTTTCTTTCTGTTGCTGATGGCGACACGCCTATTTTAACGCTTTATCAATGCTATTCCGACAAAAAAACAACATGGTTGCCGGGCGAGGGTAAATATAGTTTTTCGGACGGTGCCGAATACCCGATGGTTCTGTATTCTAATAGTTATATAAGGAGTTTTATAAATGGCTACGATGCCGCGTATTCTGAAGAAAGTGAACATGGTTCTCTTAGTTATGATGGCGATGCTGACTATGTAAAATTCAAAAACGAATTCTATAATTTTTTGTTACCCGCCACCGCAGTTAATTGGCAAAGGGACTTGAACTATTATTCTGAAATAAGCGACGTGGATTTAAATGGTGGCTATTATAGTCATTGGGGAGGCTATTTGAACCTTTTATGTGAACGGAATAATACGTTGACCCAATGGAATAAGGAAATAGATGAGCATCAACGCGATTTCTATACGTTAAACGACAGCTTGTTTGAGAATATAAACTATACGAATTGGGGTTACGACACGCTTTGGTTACCCTCATCAAAAGAATTAGGATATGGCGATTCTATCGACACATTATGGGGCAATACCTATAATATTACAGATACAAATTCAGAAAACGGAATATGTTTACGCGACGTTCAGGTAATATGGAATGAGGTCGAGGTTTCGGTAGCCAATGCTTCGACTCCGACAACTATTGATAATGAAGCTCATAGTTCTTGGGCACAAAATCTTGAGTTTGAAGTTCGTGTTGCTTGTCATTTGGATCTTTCAAGACTTAATACTGATTCAAGATATACCGTTGAAAAACCGAGTTTGACTACGCAGTCATTTGAATATGACGGAAAGGATAAGACCATTGAACTTAACGATCTCCCCGACGGATTGGAATTTTATGTTGGGGAAGAGAGCAATGAAAGTTTTTATGAAAACACTTTTTCCGCCAAAAACGTGGGCGTTCACGAGTTGTATGCTACCCCGTCATATGACCAAAATTATGTGTGGGAAGATTACATATTATCAGGCGGCTCACCCGATGACGGTCCAATGGTGTCAGTCAAAATCGCCCAAATAACAATCACCCCCAAACCAATTACGCTGCGAATATCCGACCGAACGCAAACGTATGGTAATTCACCTTCCTCGCTCTATGCATACGATTCGCAAGGCGGCGCAGGGTTTGCCGAAGGAGAAGATGAGAGCGACATACCCGGTATCAGTTCTGCAATCATATTCGACAACGGGCGAAGTACGCTGTCGAGCAGAACACCGAAAGGTACATACAACCTTACCGCACCAACAAGCGTAATGGGCAACTATAACGTTACGTTCCTACCCGGTACTTATAAGGTCGAACCGCGCCCGATAACTTTAAGCATAGTCAGCGTTACAAAAACATACGGCGACGACCCCGCTCAGTTAGAGATAGATATGACGCCGAAGAACGGCACGTCGTTCCCTTTCTCGGACGAGAATCTTACAACACTCTACGGCTCGGACGCGCAGACCGAGCTGAATAACAAGATACTGTTCGACGGAACTGCGTCGAAGCCCGATTATAAAACAAATGTCGGCACTCATCGGTTAACGACGGCTCAGGCGACCGAAGATAAAGGCAACTATAAAATAACATTTACCTCGGGAACTTACGAGGTCAAGCCGCGCACGCTCAAAGTCAAGTGGACGCAGAACCCCTCCGCCCCGAACTGGAAGACGTTTAACCCCTTGGCGACGAGCGAAATCTATTACGACGGCTCGCACCCCATGTTCTCGACATTGGCGACCGCGCCCACTATAGACGCGACTTTTGCCTTAGACATAGATTCGTCTATACCCGCAGGAATAAACGAATATATTAAAAACGAGGCGGCGGCGTTAGGTATCAAGGTTTCGGACAACTGCTCGAGAAAAGATGTGGACGGAATCGAGCACTCCACGAGCGTTTTGTTCGTGGACGACATTAAAAACTATGTGCTCGACAGCGAAACGGCGACAATAAAATACAATATCGTCGCGCGCCCCGTTACTGTAAAAATCGGCAATTTGGTTGAAAGTTCGGGAACGCAATACGGTTCAGACCAAGCCGCGCTCAATAAATCTTCTTTAATTACTATACTGATGTCGGACGGCAGTATGGGCTTTGTAAGCGGCGATGGCGACATGGCGAACTTTGTGCTCTCGTGCGAAGTTGCAAGCACAAGCGTGCCGGGGTACTATCCCATAACCTGCACGTTCGAGCCTCAGGACGCGGCAACCAAAGAGCAGATAAAAAAGAACTACAAAATTACGTTTACGGGCGATTTCGGTTCACCCGCATATCAAAACACGACTTATTCCCAAAGCAACAACGTAGCGGGCGTATATCAGGTGCGCAACGCGACGATCGAAGCCGACGGAAGCGCACATTCGTGGACTGTCAACAACAAGTTGGGAACAATACAATTGACCTTCTTCCACGACCAACAAGGTGAAAAGAGGTCGTTCGAAACCTCATGGTTCAAGACGAAGAACGGTAAAACCGTTACTTTGGAATATGCCGAGGGCTTTGAGGGCGGCAGTTGGGCAAGCACCATTGAGGACGCGCTCGAACCCGCAACTTATGAATATCGTGTGCGTGTTTCGGCGGAATACCACGACACGCGCGAGTATAAAGTGACGTTTGTAGTTTCTTCGGAAAGAGTGACCGTGACGTTCAAGAGCGATAATTTGGCGCAAGCGCAGTACGGCGCGGCACTGCCCCAAGAGGACGAACTCTGGGCGTTGGTGGATAGCGTTACGGGCTTGCACTTCGAAAACGAGTCTTTGGAAGGTCAGAACGCAATTGACAAATTAAAGGAAGTAATCGACCTCTATCTTACCGACGGGCACAGCGAACTTACAGCCGCAGAGGCGGTTGCGGGAAGTTACGCCATAGCGTTCAGATTTGTAAAAACGGGCGAGACGGCGAACTATCACATCGAGCTTGTTAACCAAACGGAAAAGTATACCGTTACGCCGCGTGAACTTACAATGGAGAACGTGGACTGGGGTCACCTTGAAAGCATTAATTTCAAAATGGTTTACGGTGACGAAACGGACGAAGTCACCCACGCGCAACACCACCCCAACCCCGCGTTGAAGAACAACATTACCCAAAGCGCGAGTGCGAGCAGCCTTTTGAGAAATCTGACCTTTGAAATATGGCAGAAAGACGGCGCAAAGATCGAAGGGGAGCACGCCCACAACGCGGGGACGTACACCGTTAAAATCACGGGGTTGCCCGCGGGCTGGGATAAAATGTATAAACTGCCCGAAGCAACTATCGAAAAGGATATAGAGATAACGGCAAAGGAAATTTCAATTTCGATAATCACGGGGCAATCGACGGCTTATCACGCGCAGTCTTTGGCGCAAATGACAGCCACCCTCAACGACAATATGATTCAATATCTGACGGCGCATGCGGGGCTGTTGGACAGAGATTACGGCTTTATCAAGCTGACCGTGGAATACACGGGCGAGGGTTACGAAACGCCCGAAACGTGCTATCCGAATGTCGGAACGCTCACGATAAAGGGCGAGGCGACGGGAACGGCGGCGACCAACTACAAGATAAACTGGACGAACGGCGAGTGGAAAATCACCCAAGCGACCAACACGCTGAGCGGAGAATATAAGCGCGACGATTGGATCGAACACAGCCCTGCCTCGGCTGTGACAAACACGCTCTCGGCGGCGTTCGGCGAAATTACCCTAAAATACTACACCGACGCTGATTTCTCAACGGAGTATAAGGGTGCGTTCGACGAAAAGACGCCTAAGGGAACTTACTACGTTAAGGCTTACGTTGAGGGGACGGAAAATTACACCGCAATAGACCGACAAGTTGCAACGTTCACGGTAAGCGACCACATTGAGCATGATTGGCAAATCGACACGGCAAGCGGCGAGAACGGCTGGACGTGGACTTGGGACGGCGAACACAACACCTACACCGTAACGCTGACTTTTAAGTGCAATGTAGGACTTGAAGAGGAAAAGCGCACGGAGACCGCCGAAGTTGCGGTTGACGACTCGGGCGCGGCGACCTGCACGCAAGCGGGAGAATTGAAGTACACGGCGACCGTGAACTTTGAAAGTCAGGCGTATACGTCGGAAAAGACAATTGAACAGGCGGCGTTGGGGCATAGCTACGACGCGAACGCTTGGGAAAACGACGAAACGAGCCATTGGAATAAATGTACTCGGTGCGGCGAAGAGCTGAATAAACACGACCATAACTTTAACGACGGGGTAATTACCACTCCGCCCACCGAAACCGATGCGGGCGTTAAGACGTTCACCTGCGACGTGTGCGGCAAACAAAAGACCGAAAGCGTTGAACCTACGGGCACGGGTTCGGAAGGCTCGGGTTCGGAAGGTTCGGGTAGCGAAGGCTCGGGTAATGAAGGTTCTGGAAATGAAGGCTCGGGCGGTTCGGGCGGCTCGGGCGACAATAATAACCCCTCGAACCCCGACAACCCCTCGGGCGGAACGGGCGATTCGGGTGCAGGATCGGGAAATAACGGTTCTGCGAATGACGGCTCGCTTGACGGCGGCGACGTTGGTCCGCTTGTGGTGGTAGTTGCCGTTGAAGCCGTTATGCTTGTTGCATTGATCGCGGCGGTAGTCGTGCTGAGGAAGAGGTGAACCTATGATTAACGCTATAAAAATGTTCGGTTCGACAATTGATATGAACAGCGCGGCGGCGTATGTCATTCTGATTGTGGCAATGGCACTGCTGTTAGGGGCGATAATAACCCTTTTGGTTCTGCTGATTTTGTCGCTTAGGAAAAAGAAAGAGGACGACGTTGCCGACGAGCCGCTGACCGAGGAGGAGCAGGCGGAGGAGATGGAAGAAATGGCGGCGGTCGCGGCGGCAGCGGCGGCGGAACTGCCCGAAGAGGAATCCTCGCCCGCGGGCACGCTGACCTACGACCGCAGTTTTAAGGCAAGGTTTATTCAATCTTCGGACGAAATTAAGCAGTATTATGTAAAAATAAAAAACGAGCTGTTGGCTTATAAAAAGGTCGGCGCGCGCATGAGCTGGAAGAGGGAGAGCTTTTATAAGGGCAGAGAGAC
>CANRDY010000043.1 GCA_947629515.1 uncultured Clostridia bacterium | reverse complement strand
GAGATGAGCTTGCGCATAGTGCAAGGCGCAAGCGGTGCCCGAGCGCGGCGTTGCTCCTTACGCCGCGCGAGAAATCTTGCTCAATCTGCCGTTTCCCGCAAGCGGGAACCCTCGGCAGAGCGTCGGGCTACGCCCTCGCGCGAACCCGTTTCACGTCTTCTCAATCGGCTCGAAATGACAGTGCCATAATGTAATCCGATAATATTTGGAATACACCCCCTCAGTCCGTAAGCGGACAGCTCCCCCTCGCAAGCGAAGGGGAGCGAATGTTTTTTTCTTATTCCCTCCCCTTTGGTAATAGGGAGGAATTGAAGGTGGGGGTTCGAAATGACAGTGGTTTAATGCGCTCCGATATTATGCGCGCGGGCGTTGGGAAAACGCCCGCGCGCAAATTGTGCCTTATGTTGCTACGATATTATTTAGAACACACCCCCTCAGTCCGTAAGCGGACAGCTCCCCCTCGCAAGCGAAGGGGAGCGAATGAGTGTCAGTTTCAAAAAGCAAGCACGGACCACGAGGGGATTCTCTCGCTCAATCCCGCGCCTTTGGCGCGCGTCATGTCGCTCGAAATGACAGTGCCATAAGGTGCTCCGATAATATTTAAAATGCTCCCCCTCAGTCCACAAGCGGACAGCTCCCCCTCACATTCTGTGAAGGGGAGCGAATGATTAAAAATTATTTTTGCGACGGGGAGCGAATGGCGGGCGCGGGCGTTGGAAAAACGCCCGCGCCCATATTGTGCCTTAATGCGCTACGATATTATTTAAATTTTATCCGCACTTACGCCATCTGCACTTTCCGCGCTCACTTCACCCTCCGCGCCATCTGCACTTTCCGCGCTTTCAATCGTGATTTTTTCGATAGACTTCGCAAGGCGTATCGCCGATCGGTTCTCGATGTTCCTCTCGATAAACGCCGTATTCACGCCTTCCCACACAAACAGCGTTCCGCTGATATTGATAAGGTCGAACCACAGGTCGTACTTCCTCAAAAAGTAGCTCACGATAAGGATCGCCGCCCCCGTGGCAATGAGCGACCACCCGCTTATCAGCTTTTTATGGTTCTCTTTAATCGTGCGGTAGCCCAAAAGATAGAGGTTGTGTTTGATTATCTCTTCACACTCCTCTTTGGCGTACTCGCCGAAGTCCTTTATCACAATGTGCAGGTTGAGTTTGAACCGCTTGGGGAGAAGGTCGACCGCTTCCGCGATGTCCGCAAACAATTTGTCGTTTAATTTTTCTATCCTGACGTCCCCGAAATTGGGGTTTATCAGCTCCGAAAAGGTGTCGTAAACGAGTTGCAACGTTGCAATGTTGCCCTCAATGGTGAAGTAGTTGCTTAAAACGCTGAGTTGCAGCTCTTTTCTTTTGCTCATAAATTGCCCCGACCTTTCAATTGATTTGCGCTTATTCCGCGGTCGATACGCTGTTTTTTTGGTTGAACCGTTGATTTGGGAACCGCGGTATATCAGTGATTATACCACCGATTTGGCGGAACCGCAAGCGTTTGGGGCGGGGCGTTTGGGGGTGAGGGTGTGAAGATTATTTGGAATTGGGTGTTGGTTTCAAAGGGCAAGCACAGACCACGGGGGGATTCTCTCACTTAATCGCCCGCGCATTTATGCGCGGGTCTCATAGCTTTCGAAATGACAGTGCCATAATGTGCTCCGATAATATTTAAAAATGCTCCCCCCTCTTCAATTCTCCCCCCTCGCAAGCGAAGGGGGAGGGTTGGGTATGGGGAGGGCGCGAATGGGCGCGATTGGGGGGTGCCCGTACGAAGTTAGAAAGTTCGAAGAAGCAAGTTATGCAAGGAAAGCGAGGAAAACCCGAAGGAGTTTACTAAAAGGTAAATGACTGAGGGTTGCCGCAGCTTGACACAGCAGAACGAAGCATATACGAAGTTTACGGGAGCTAAACGAAGTTTGCGGGAGAAAAACAAGTTACAACTTCACTTCGTAGCAAGCGGAGGGAATATATTTGCCTTGCACGAAGTCTCTGCCGAATACGAGAATTTTGTCGGCGTAGACTTGGAGATAATAGCCTTGCGAGCCTTCGAGATAGTTGCCCGTCTGCGTATAGTCGGTCGGGCAACGGACAGCGTAAAAGCTCTCCCACAAATACCCCACCGAGCCTGTGTTGAAGATCGTGGGCAGGTTATTGCCGCGCTCGTAAGCGTTGCGGTAGGAGTTAAGATCCCAATGGCTGTGACCGTTAAACAGCACTATCTGCGGGTATTTGGCGACTATGGCGCGGAGCTTGGTTTCGACCTCGTTGCCGAGCGCGTCGCCCGCTTCCAGCCCGTCGTCGTTCCTCTTTACGCCGTTCCAGTTCTGCCCCGCCAAACTGCCCGCAACCGTATCGTAGAGCGATTGGTGAAGATAGACGAAAACGGGTTTTGTACTGCTTTCGGCGGTAAACTCCGCCATTTTGCCGTCGAACCATTCAAGTTGCGCATCGCTTAAATCGGCGTAGTTGCCCACCGTTTCCTGTCCCAAAAATACGTGGTGATAGCCTTTTATGGTTCTGTCGTAATAGACCGAATCGCTTTGGGCGTACTTTTTGAAAGTGCCGAACGCCATAGCCGCGCCCTGCACGCAATAGCTGTCGTGATTGCCCATTGCAAAATAGAACTCGGGCAAGCCGCTCACGGAATCCTTTATCTGCTTCATCTTCGCCCACTCGGCGGGGTCGCCCGTATCGGCTATGTCCCCCACCGCTATCACCCCGTCGCTTTCGGGGCAATTGGCGGCAATGTCGTTGCACAGCATGCGGAAGTGTTCCTGATGAATGAGATTTGCGGTGTTGTTTATGTGTATATCGCTGCACACCTGAAAACTGCTCAACGGTTCGCCGTCAATTTTGTAGGCACTGCCCTCGGGAAGGGCAACTTCGGCGTAGTCCGCGCTCACGCCCGCGTTGTTGACAGAATAAGCCAACAGCCGCGTTGCGCCCTCGGGTATTATCGTGTTTTCGGTCATTCGGAAAGTCTGGGTCAAATTTGGCGTTTTGACGGTTGCAAGGGCAGTGCAGTTTTCCAAAGCTCCGTTTTCGTCCGCCCAGACCATGCGAACCTCGCTTGCGGGGGCGGCGGCGTTAAAACTCAACGTCACCGTGCCCTCGGCAAGCCCGTCAGCGGGGTCGTCGAGGGTGTACGAAAACTCCGTCGGGGCGGCGGGAACGGGAAGTTCCTCACTCTTTATGCGGATATAAATCGTCTCGCGGGGGTCGTCGTAACGCTCTGTGCCGAAAAGCACCAGCTTGTATTCGCCCGCGGGCAAGTTTTGAAGGCGCGGGCGGGTTTGCGGATTCCACGCCGAATGTTGAATACCGTACGTGAAGCCCGCCCACCAGCCGTCGCGGTCGCCGTAGTACCAACGGAGCGGGTCGACCGTTTCGTTTATGGGGTCGCTCGCAACATACAGCCCTACCCAACAGTCGGGGGATATGGCGTAATTTACGGTCGTATATATCTCCTCGCCTCTGAAAAACTCGGTTTTGTTGACCGAAAGCGCGGATCCGCGGTCTTGGTTACACCCGAACGCAAAGAGCGCGAACGGCAAAACGAATACCGAGGCGAGGAGAATATTCAATCTCTTCATTTAATTATCCTTCCGTTATGGTTATGGTGATAAAATCGAACGTGGGGTCTATGCCGTAGTGACCGTCCCAGAACAGCACTATCTTATACGTGCCCGCCGACAAAGTTGAGGTGTCGATAGTCATAGTTGCCTGCGTCGCGGGAAGATATGCGAAATATGCGTAGTTTTCGGAAGCTATGCCGTCTGTGTTGACAATCTCTCCCTTTTCGCCGCCGTACAGACCTATCCAATTGGTTGTGTAGCTTGAACGATAATCGCTTTTTACATTGACGGTAATTTGTTCTCCTTTTGTGAAAGTCGTCTTATCGCCGACTATTTCCACAGAGGAATTATTTTCGGGTCGAACCTCGAATATCTGCGATTGGGCTACCAAATAGGCGTCGATCATGCCGTTCTCCTGCGAGAACAGCAACAACTTGTATCTGCCCGCGGGGATATTCCACTTGCCGCCCGCCAACTCGGTGCCGGGGATATTTGTGCCCGTACCCGAGAAATGGTCGCTTATTATCTGCTCCTGCAAAATATACTCCCCGCCCGAGACGTGAGTCGCGTCGGCTACATAATAGTATATAATGCTCTGCATAGGATCGAGGGAACAATTCGGCGCGCCCGGATAGGTGTAGTCGTTTTTGGAGTCGAGCATATAAAGCCCTACCCAATAATGCGATTGGTTGGGAAGATCGGGCGTTATTTCAGCCGTTACCTTTATATCTTCGCCATATTCGAACACGTTGTCGTCGCTGTTGGTTACGGCTACCGAGGCGGGGGCTTCCTTTACGGTTATCTGAATATACATATCCACGGGGGTATAGCCGCTGCTTGCTATCAACACAATGGTATATTTCCCCGCGCCGTGATATGCCAGACAGTCTCTGGTATCACGCGATGTTAAATATGCTCCCGACATCAGCGAGCATATATCCACAGTTGACCCCGAGGTGCGGGAAGCCTCGCTGTCGAGCACATAGTAATAAGATATCGAGCCTATTCCGCTGTAATCTGTTTTATCGTCCAACCAGCCCTCGTAAACGCCTACCCACCAATTTCGGTTGCCCGAATTTTTGGGAGCGTAAGCGGTCACGTTTATCTGTTCGCCGACGAAGAACTCTGTTCTGTCGTCCTCGAGCTGAAGATTTACGCGGTCGGAAGGGCTTACGGTGAGCACGGCGTAACGCCTTTCTATTTCAACGCCGTCCTTTTTGAAGATCGCAACTGCCTGATAATCGCCCAACTCGGTCTGCACGTTGCCCTCGTATTCGACGGTTATGCCCGCGGGAAGGTTGCCCTCTGCCGTCATTGTGACGGGCTCTTCGCCGTCGGGGTCTTGTTTCAGATCCTGATCGACGAACTTAACGCCGCTGAGATCGTATGCGAAAGGATAGGTCGTATCTTCGGGCAGAACCGATATATGAGTTTGGCAAACTATATGGTCGGGTCCGCCGCTAAAATTATCGAACATATACAGCGTGTATTCGCCCTCGATGAGCGCGCTGTTGCGAGTGCCCTCCAAAAGGTTGTACGTGTGAATGAAGTCGTCGCCGTTCTTGTTGAAATAGAACCAATATACGCTGGGCGTTTTGGTTATATCGGCGTATTCCCTTACAAGCCCTATCCAGCCGTTGCCGTCCCACGATTCGCCCGCGTAGTCGGAGCGGTCGATAGTGACGTATATTGAATCGCCGAGCTTGTAGACCGTTTTGTCGGTGTACATACGGGTGTTGGAAAGGGTCGCCGTGCGGCGGGAGACTTCCTCTTCACCCTTAAAGAATACGGCGGTGTACTTCTTTACGCCTCGACCCGTGAGCGTGGGCGAGTCGGTCTCGTTGCCCTCTTCGTCGTAAATCTTTACGGTTACGCCCTCGGGGAGTTCGCCTTTGACGGCTGCGGTAAGAGTGAGGTCGTCGTCCTCTTCGCCGAGGTAAAGGTGGCTTGCGCCCTCGAACGAGATACCCGTCATATCTATCTTGTCTTCGAACTGAGGGATATATTCCTCGCTTTTGACGGGGCAGGCTTTTTCGTAATCGAAATCGGAGAAGTCGTAGCCCGTGCCGTAGATATCCAAAAGATCGAGATAGGACTCGATGCCGTTGCCGTAGGTGACGAGGTTGCCCTCTTTATCGTAATAACGTATATAGGGAAGATATCTGTTTGCGTAGTTGAAAGAATACTGCGTGTCGACGTTCAGCCATACTTCGTACGAAAGTTTGTTTCTGCCGCCGTTTTCCGCGGGGCTGTAAACAAGACCGAAGTCGTAGGTAGTTCCGTTGCCGCCGTGACCTACTATGGGGAAGTAGCAATAGTCCTTTATGCAGTCGAGCTGGGAGACTTTGTACCACGTTGCGGCGATTATACCCGCCTGTATCCTTTCGGCGTTCTCCACCGTTTCTTCAACGCCGTTTTCGTCTTTGTACATTCCGTTGTCGCTGTAATAACCCGACGAGGATATGCCCGATTCGGTCAAATGAACCGAACGGACCTGACCGTCGAATTTAAGTTCGTCCTGATCGAGATACTGCTGGAGAAGTTCGAGGTTGGTATAGCTTATGGTAGACGTGGTGTTGAAGTCCGCCGTCATGCCCTTGTTCCTTACGCCCTCTTTGGTGTCGTACTCGAACACGCGCGTTGTGGACAGCGTGAAGCAATACGGGTGAGTTGAAATGCCCCAATCGTAGTCGCCCTCGAGCTTTGTTTTGGTGTTCAGCCAATCTATCATGAGTTTTGGCGCGTAAGGACGAACGGCTCTGCTTGCGAGCGACGCGCCCGCCTTTGCCCACGCGTGGGTGAAACTGCCCGATACCGTGACGTTGGAATTATACTTTTTGACGGCAAGGTTCGAAAGCCTTAAAAGTCTGCCGTACTCTTCCATATATTCGTCTAACGTCGAATCCTTTTCGGAAATGCGGAAGTAGTCGGGGGCGTAGTCGACCTCGTTGCCCAAAACGTAGGTTGAAATGTAGCCCTTGGAGTCGGTTCCGCCCGAATAGCGCGAAGCGAAAAATTCCATTAACGCGATCCAATATTCAAAGCCGTAGGAGTTGGAAGTGTTGGTGGCTACGGTTATTGTGTCCTGCGTGGAATACGGATAATAGGTCATTTTAAGGGGGAAGCTGTCCGCCGTGATATTGCGGTTGTTGGGATAGACCACGGCGATAATGTCGACGCCGTTGTCGGTTCCCTGCCTGGCGATCGCGTCGAACTGACCTACGAGGTTGGAGTTAAAATAATAGGTCTTGCCCATAGAGACGAACGAGGTCGCGTTCGCCGCGGGGGCGGGCAGTTCGATGACGGTTCCGTCGTCGTTTACTATCTCGTTGGGATAGATGAAGCTCGAAATTTCGAAGTCGATAGTGGCGTGACGACCGTTCACTCCCGCTACCTCTGTTACGCTTACGCCGTGACCGCCCTTTTTGGTGGTTATTTCGGAAATGTATTCGGGAACGGTCGAGACCTCGGGGGTTATTTCGGTGGCGTACACGGGACCTTTCAACACAGCTCCGTCGGATACGAGGTAATACTTGTTGTATAACCTGTCGTAACCGTCTTCGGCAAAACGGTCTAACTGCTGCGTGACAGCCGAAGTGCCGTCGTATTCGCATATGACTTCGCCCTCGGTGAGGTCTGCGGATAAGCCGTGAAGATTATCGGAAGTGTAATACTCGTAAGCTTTCATCGAAACGACGCTCGCCGTTGCGCCGTCGAGCTTATCCGAACCGCCGCTGACTTTGAGGGTTATTTTGCCCTCGTCGGCGGACGCACTCATTTCAAACGCGCCCTGATTTTCGACTTTGTCTTTGATGTCGTCGACCGAGCCTTTGTCCTCGTCGGTGTGGTCGGGGAGCGGAAGGTCGCCGATGTTGCACGCGGGCACGGCGAACGCTATGCACGCGATCATTGCAAGACTTGCCAAAAGCAACAATAACTTTTTCATTTTTTACTCCTTGATAATTTTATTATTTGCTGTTTTTTAACAGCAAATAGCCCCACCGTGGGGCTGTCCCCGCTTTGGGGGCGTGAGTGACTGCTCTCTTTGTTTTGTACACTTGATGCGGTTTTTGTGCGTTTTGATACGTTTTGCGCGTTGGCTGTGGCGGGTTAAACGCACGCGCGCGGGTGTGTACACTATTATTTTACACAATATACGACAAAAGTCAACCGATTTCGCGGAAATGGGGTTGGGGGCAAGCGTGGCGCGCGGGCGCAAGCGTTCCGCTTGACCATGCGTCTTAACGGCGGGGAAGTAAGACGGCGGAAAGGCTGTTCAACGCGAGGCGGCGGGCGGCAAAATGCCGCCCGCCGCGCGCGAATTTTGCTTTAATGCTTGATTTAGGGGCAAACATATGCTATTATGGTATTATTAAATTTGTAGGTTTTGGGAGTTTTGATATAGTCAGATGAGCGAAAAAATTAATGAGCAATGCGTGTATTTGCAAATATATTCAAAGTTGAAAGACGATATCGTCAGACAAGTCTATAAATTCGGCGTGAAATTGCCGTCGAAAAGGGTCGCGGCGGCGGAATTCGGCGTTAGCGCGATAACGGTCGAGCACGCGTATGCTCTGCTCGGCGACGAGGGCTATATCGAACCGCGCGAAAGACGGGGCTACTTTGTTATTTTCAGACCGCACGACGGCTTTGCCGTTTCTTCCGACGAGCCGTTTTTACGCCAATCGGACGGGCGCACGGTCGTAAAAAATTGCGGTTCAACGGCAGATATAACGGCAGATGAACCGACTGCGCAAGATGAGGGTTTCCCCTTTTCGGTTCTGACAAAAACAATGCGAAAGGTGATGAACGACTGCGGCAAAGACCTGCTTGAAAGGTCGCCCAACAAGGGCGTGACCGCTCTGCGCGAAGCCATTAAAAACTACCTTGCGCGCAATCGCGGGATATATGTGACGGTTGAACAGATCGTGGTCGGGGCGGGCGCGGAATACCTTTACAGCCTTATCGCCGCTCTGATGGGCAGGGATAAGGTGTTCGCGCTCGAAAAGCCCTCGTACGAGCAAATCGAGAACGTCTACCGCGCCGAGGGGGTCAAATGCGAGTTGCTGCCCCTCGGAAAGGACGGCATAGAGAGCGGCGCGCTGGCGCGTTCGGCGGCGGACGTGCTGCACATTTCGCCGTACAGGAGCTATCCCACGGGCATTACCGCCTCCGCCTCGAAAAGGTACGAATACCTGCGCTGGGCAACCGCGGGGAAGTTTATCGTTGAGGACGACTTCGAGTCGGAGTTCTCCGTTTCGAGCAAGCCCGAGGAAACGCTGTTCGCACTTTCGGAACGGGGGAACGGAAATATGGGCGAACGCGCGGGCGGGCGTTGGGACGAACGCTTGAATGGGAACGAACGCGCGGACGAACACGCGGGCGGGAGTAACTTTTCAAGCGGGCGCGGGGGCGACGGATCGGACGATCGCGCGGGCGACGGTTGGAACGACCGGGTGAACGGGCGCGGGAATGTTATTTACCTTAACACATTTACAAGGACTATCTCCCCTTCGTTGCGGGCGGGGTACATGGTGATGCCCGAAAGTCTTACCGAAAAGTTTGACGAGAGCCTTGGTTTCTACTCCTGCACCGTGCCGACGTTTGAGCAATACGTGCTGGCGCAGTTGTTGGACGGCGGGGATTTTGAACGGCATATCAACCGCGTGCGGCGGGCGAAAAGAAAAAGAATCGGCGGGTGAGAGCGGCGGCAAGCGGTCTGCCGCCCCGCGTGAAATTTTTGCCTTACGGCAAAAGTGAAATTTGCGGCGTTCCGCCGCAAGTGAAATTTGTGCTTCGCACAAGTGAAATTTTTTTGCTTGCGCAAAAAAGTGAAATTTTTTACCTTCGGTAAAAAGTTGTGGGCGGCGTGTCGCCGCAGACGGGTGTCTTAACAACATTGAGCTAAAACAGAGTGTAGGCTGTTCAACGCGAGGCGGCGGGCGCGAACGCGCCCGCCGCGGTTTTAAATAATAACTGTCACCCTGAGCAAGCGAAGCGCGTCGAACGGGTCTATTCCGCAGTATAG
>CANRDY010000042.1 GCA_947629515.1 uncultured Clostridia bacterium | reverse complement strand
TCCGCTGTTTTGAAAAATCCGCACTCGACCCTCGCAAGCGAAGGGGAGCGAATATTTTTTCCTTATTCCCTCCCCCTTGATAAGGGGGAGGAATTGAAGGTGGGGGTTGCCTGTACGAAGTGAGAAAGGGTCGGTCGCCCTTGCCCGAACGAAGTGAGAAAGCCCGCAAGAAGCAAGTTATGCAAGGAAAGCGAGGAAAACCCGAAGGAGTTTACTATAAGGTAAATGTCGCACCGAAGGCGTTAGCCTTACTGAGGGTTGCCGCAGCTTGACACAGCAGAACGCCGCTTATTCGAGCTTTTCGGTAGCTTAATTACTGCTTGCCGATAATATCCAATATCTCCGAAATCCTGTCAAGATCGTCGCGGGAGTAGTAGTCAATGTATATGCGCCCCTTCTTTTCGGTGCCGATAAGGCTTACCTTTGTGCGGAACGCAAATCTCATTCTGTCGACCAGCTCTTTAAGCTCAATCGAGGCGAGCGCACGCTTTTTCTTTTTGCGCTCCTCCAAAAGTTCGGGCGGAATGTTATAGGCGCGCACCTTTTTTTCAAGCTCGCGCACGGAGTATTGGCTCTTTACGGCGTCCTGCGCAAAGGATATCTGCGCTTCGGGCGGCATGGGCACAAGCGTCCGCGCATGCCCCGCCGAAAGTTTGCCCTCGGCGACCATCATCATAACTTCGGGGCAGAGGTTCAGAAGCCTTAACGTGTTGGCTACGGCGGGGCGCGATTTGCCGATCCTTTCGGCAAGTTCGTCCTGCGTCAGCTTGTAATCGTACATGAGCTGTTTCATCGCCGTCGCCGCTTCGATGGGGTTCAGGTCCTCGCGCTGTAAGTTCTCGATGAGCGAAATTTCCTTGATTTCCCTCGCCGAATACTTGCGAATGACGACGGGTATCGTCGCCCTCTCGGCAAGCCTGCACGCGCGGAACCGCCGCTCGCCGGCTATTATCATATACGTGCCGTCGCCGTTGTCGTTGACGACTATCGGCATTATCACGCCGTGCTTTTTTATGGAGTCGGCAAGCTCTTTTAACGACTGCTCGTCGAAGTTCTTTCGGGGCTGATCGGGGTTGGGGAGAATTTTCGAAAGCTCCACCTCCTCCGCGTTCTTGCGCTCCTCTTCGGTGTACCCGAACGCGCTCTTGTGTTCGAACGCCCTCTCGTACGCCTCTTCGGTGTCCTGCATAAGGTCGTCAAGCCCCTTGCCCAATCCTTTTGTTACTGCCATTTTTCACCTCTGCGGCCGACCGCCGCCCTGTTGTTTTTTTGCGGGAATCAACCCCCCGCGCCGTTTGATTTATAATGTTTTTGCCGTTAACGTTACCCTTGCGCCGTCGGTTCAACCATGCGCCCGTTACATAACGTCTGCGCCGTCGGTTCAACCCTCTGCGCCGTTTATCTCTGTCTTGACAAAAATTCCTCGGCAAGAGCCTTATACGCCCTCGCGCCCACACACTTGGGATCGTGCAGCATAACGGGCACGCCGTGGCTGGGAGCTTCCGAAAGGCGCACGTTGCGGGGAATTATTATCTCGTACAGCTTATTTTTGAAAAACTTTTTTATCTCGGCGGTGATCTGCCGCGAAATGATTGCCCTGCCGTCGTACATGGTAATTATCACTCCCTCTATCTGCAAGCCGGGATTGAGGTGCTGCTTTACCATCGAAATGGTGTTCATCAGCTGGCTCACGCCCTCGAGGGCATAATATTCCGCTTGCATGGGGATTATGATGGAGTCCGCCGCGACCCACGCGTTTATCGTTAAAAGCCCCAGCGAGGGCGGGCAGTCTATGAATATGTAGTCATAGTCGCCGCGTATTTTGTCGAGGGCTTCTTTGAGCGTGCGCTCGCGGTTGTGCTTGTACACAAGGTCGACCTCCGCGCTCGTCAGA
The DNA here is from genome assembly GCA_947629515.1 of uncultured Clostridia bacterium. Classification (GTDB taxonomy): domain Bacteria; phylum Bacillota; class Clostridia; order Christensenellales; family Borkfalkiaceae; genus Coproplasma. The sequence goes on along the minus strand of CANRDY010000042.1, from coordinate 7,730 downwards.
TCGACGTTGGCGGGGAGAATATCCAAAAGTTTGACCTTGGTGGGAAGAATGTTCTGGGCGGCTTTTTCGTCGTCGATGAGCACGTTGTACACCGATTTTTTGAGCGCGCTCTTCGAAAAGCCCAGCCCCGTGGTGGCGTTGCCCTGCGAGTCGATGTCGACTATCAGCACTTTTCTGCCGAACTCCGCGCAGTACGCCGCCATGTTGACGACCGTCGTGGTCTTGCCCACGCCGCCTTTTTTGTTTGAAAACGCTACGATTTTTCCCATAAAATTCTCCTTGGTTTCACGGGAAACATACCGCTTCCCGCAAAACCCAAAGTCCGCAAAGCGTTACTCTTTGCCGCCGTTATCGCCGTCTTCGGGGCTATTCGCCGAACGGCTTTCGGAGTTATCGGTCGAACCGCCTGCGGGGCTGTCGTTTGAACCGTCGTTTGCCGATCCTTCCCCCGCCACTCCGCTTTTGGGAGCACTGTCGCCCGTGCCGTCGGGATCGCCCGCGGGGGTACTCTGCGATTCGCCGGCGGGAGCGTTGGTTGAGCCGCCCGCGTTGGACCCGACCTCGCCGCCCTCACGGTTCACGCCCGAAGTCTGAGAATTTTCACCCGAATCTTCGTACTTTTTGAAGGGGTTTTCGCGGTGTTTTTCGTCGCGTTCGTCCATGAATTTTATGACTTCCGCATAGCCCTCGCCGTCCATGAGCATGTCGACTTCTTCGGTGTAGATGGTCTCCCTTTCGATGAGCACTCTCGCCATGTTGTCGAGCACTTTGCGGTTGTCGGTCAAAAGTTTGGTCGCGCGCGCGTGCGCGTTTTCTATGATTTGGTGCATCTCCTCGTCGATGGCTTTCGCCGTGTCGTCGGAGTAGGCGTTGTGGGTCTCCATGTCCTTGCCGAGGAATACCGTCTGCGAGTTCGAGCCGTAGGTAACAAGCCCTAATTTTTCGCTCATGCCCCATTCGGTGACCATGCGCTTTGCCATTTCGGTTACTCTTTCGAGGTCGTTCGAAGCCCCCGTGGTTATGTCCTTTATGACAAGCTCTTCGGCGGCGCGCCCGCCCAACGCCATGCATATGAAGTCGAGTATCTTGCTCTTTGTCATATGCGAGTCGTCGTTGTCGGGTCGGGTCATGGTGTAGCCCGCGGCGTTACCGCGGGGAATTATCGAAACTTCCTGCACGGGGTCGCATTCGGGGCAAAGGCGGGCGACTATCGCGTGCCCCGCCTCGTGATATGCGGTAATGCGCTTGTCGCTCTCGGTTACAACGCGGCTCTTCTTCTGCGGTCCCATCAAAACCTTGTTCACGCCCTCGTAAAGCTCGTTGTTGCCTATGAACTTCTTGCCCGCGCGGGCGGCGAGGATCGCCGCTTCGTTCAAAAGGTTCGCAAGGTCCGCGCCCGAGAACCCCGCCGTGATCCTTGCGATCGTCTTGAAGTTGACGTCGGGGGCGAGCGGCTTGTTGCGCGCATGCACTTTGAGTATCTGCTCCCTGCCCTTTACGTCGGGAAGGTTGACGTAGATCTGCCTGTCGAACCTGCCGGGACGCATGAGCGCGGGGTCGAGAATGTCGGCGCGGTTGGTCGCCGCCATTACTATTACGCCCTCGTTGCTCTCGAAGCCGTCCATCTGCACGAGGATCTGGTTGAGGGTCTGCTCCCTCTCGTCGTTGCCGCCGCCGAGGCCCGCTCCGCGGTGACGACCTACGGCGTCGATTTCGTCTATGAAGATTATGCAGGGCTGGTTCTTCTTTGCCATGTCGAAGAGGTCGCGCACGCGTGAAGCACCCACGCCCACGTACATTTCAACGAAGTCCGAACCCGAAACCGAGAAGAACGGGACCCCCGCCTCGCCGGCTACAGCCTTTGCAAACAGCGTTTTACCCGTTCCGGGAGGGCCTACCAAAAGCACGCCCTTGGGTATGCGCGCCCCCAAATCGGAGAATTTTTTGGGCTGGCGCAGGAACTCGACCACTTCGGCGAGTTCGAGCTTTTCCTCTTCCGCGCCCGCAACGTCGGTGAAGCGCACCTTTATGTTGGTGGAAACGCGCGCCTTTGTCTTGGCAAAGCTCATTATCTTGCCGCCGCCGCCCATCGTCGAGCGAATGAGGAAGAAGAATACCACGCACACGAGAATGAGCGATCCTACCGTGAACACCGTCGACCAAATGTCGCCCGCGTTGGGGTTCGCCTGCGAAATGGTAACGCCGTTGGCTTCCCAATTTTTGAATGTCAGGCTGTCCCAGCTCTCCGCCCCGTAAGGCGACGGGCCGTAGCAGAAGAACGAGCGCACGGCTCTTCCGTTACCGTCCAAAGTAAAGCCCGTATACTCGTAGGCGTCGGTGTTGATCATCCAAATGACGGTCAGCCGTTCGTTCGTAAGTTCGCCCTTGTCGTTGCGCTTTACGACTATGCCGTCGGAATTTACGCCGTAATCCGAAAGTTCCGAAACCTGTGCGCCCGCAAGGGGGTTGTAGTTTTCGCCGTCGGGCTGCCCGCTCTGACCCGCGTAGATTATCGCGCCGTCGCCGTCCGTGGCGAACCCTTCTTCGAGCTTGCCCTCGCGGGTGACGTACTGCGAGTTTTCAACGTAAACGCGGAATTGCGTGCGGCTTATTTCCTGCGCTCCGCCGCGCAAGCTCTGGACGACCCAGATTATGACGACGGCGACCACAAGCGCAAGGATAACCAGCCACATTATTATTTTACCTTTTTTACTCAAAGTCTGTCTCCTTATATATAATATTGTAAAGAAAATTGTGGTTATATATGATTTTACCACATAGTTTATCGCATTTCAAGTATTTCGCGCCCCAAATACGCGACTATCACCTAATTTTTATCTTTTATATGGGGGTGCGTTTTGAATTATATGGGGGTGATGTTGCGAATTATATGGGGCGCGGGGGTTGTGTGGGGGAAATGGGGCGCACTAATTAATAGGGGCGCACAGGTATGGGGGCGCGAACTAATTAATAGGGGCGCGAAAGTTATATGGTAGAATGAGAGCGCGTGAGTTGTATTGGCGCAGAGGTTATGTGAAGCGAAAAGATAGGGGGCGCAGTTATATTGAGCGCGAATTATTTAATAGGGGCGCAATCCTACTCTATCCCCCCCCATTCGCTCCCCTTCATTCATGAGGGGGAGCTGTCCGCATCGCGGACTGAGGGGGAGCGTTCCAAATAATATCGTAGCACATAAAGCACTTCCTCGCGCGCGGGCGTTCCAACGCCCGCGCGCACATTATCGGAGCAACTTATAGCATTGTCATTTCGAGGGATATGAGACCCGCGTTAGCGGGCGATTGACCGAGAGAATCCCCCCGTGGTCTGCTCTTGCACTTTGAAACAGTATAAAAAAATAATCGATTGACCGAGAGTTCTCGCGCGGCGTAATGAGCACCACCGCGCTCGGGCACCGTTCGCGCGTGCATTTGCGCGAACTCATCTCGTGCGGCAAAACAGCGGGTGTCCGCTGTTTTGCCGCACTCGCCCCCGTGGTCTGTGCTTGCTCTTTGAAACACGAACAAAAAAACGCTCGTCCATTGCCCCTTGCGCACTCCCGCTACCCCTACCCTCGCCCTCCCCCTCCGAAGCGGAAGGGGAGGGAATGGAAGAAAGAACAGGGGGAGGGAACACAAGGGAGGGGGTCGTAATAATACTACGGAATAAAACGTTCGACGCGCTTGCCTACTTCAGTCTCACCTTTGGCAAGGAGTCGGAAGAGCCCACGAATAAAATGATCTCTACTATCAAGAACGCGCGACAATATAACTGCCCATCACCTCTTGTTACTCTCTTTCCCGGCGGTTGTAAGACCCACCAACCCACGCGATTTGCTCTTGCACTTTGAACCAGCACTCAAAAACCACCTCGTTTTTTGAAACGGCTTTTCTTTACGCGCCCAAACGCTCTTTCTCGGTTTTCACCTTATGAAATACGCCAAGCGCAACACCGTAGCAAAAGAACCTTTACCATTTCAGCGCATTAACATAACCGCTACTTAACGTCATTTCGCACCCACACATTAACCGCTTTGTAAATTGCCCGCCGAAGTACTTTATCGCTCAGCGAGCAGCTCTACATAGCTCCCTCAACTCGCCTTATCGCTTCTATACCGGCAACCACGCCACTTAAAGCCCCTTTATCGGCTTCACGGTCTGCCTATATGTCCGTTCAACATTGCACCGCCGACACGCAAATTTGCTTATTTTGGCAAAAAATACGTCTTGCGCTACGCGATTTTTAGGCGAAAAAATGTTTAACGTGAAACATTCACCCAAATTTTTCACGCCTCAAATTGTTTCACGTGGAACTTAGAGCGCGATTTTGTGGAGAAAAACCAAAAATGTGGATAACTTTTTGAAAGATCGGCTCGCCTTTAACCGAAATTTTTGAGTTAAATCGAGGGGCAATGTGGATAAAAATCGCTCTCGTTGGCTTAAAATCACACCGCATGCGGGCTATACAACCCTTATGTTGTGTAATTATGTGGATAAAATACTCATACATCTGCCCAAATTGGCGCAGTACCGCCACCGCTCATCGGTGTGGATAAGTGTTGAATTGTTGAAAAAATGTAGATAACTTTTTCGAAAATCGCAAATTCCGCCGAGCGCATAAAATAATACAGTCGGCGCAAGCAAGCGTTCCGCTTGATCAAGTATCTTAACATCGGAATGGTAACATAGCATATAGGCTTATCAACGCAAGCGTTCCGCTTGACCATGTATCTTAACAACGATAGCGGTAATATGGCGCATAGGCTTATCAACGCAAGTAAGCGTTCCGCTTGCGCGGTGTCCGCGCCGCCAAGTTTCTTAACGGCGTTAGCGGCAATATAGCGCATAGGCTTATTAACACGAATAAGCGTTCCGCTTGCGCGGTGTCCGCGCCGTCAAGTTTATTAACGGCGTTAGCGGCAAAATAGCGCATAGGCTTATCAACGTAAGTAAGCGTCCGCTTGCGCGGTGTCCGCGCTGTCGGGATCCTTAACAGCGAATAGTGAAAACGGCGCAAGTGCTGTTCAACTCAAGACGTAGTATATCTTGCGTATCGTGCTTATTTACGCCGTGCGAGAAAGAGCGGAGACAGGGGCGAAAACTCGCAAATGAAAACAACACAAAAAAAGTATGCGCCACCGATTTTTTGGTTTTATTTCAATAAAATATTCTTTGCGCCCCCCCCTTTTTACATATCGGCACAACGTAACGGCGCAGAGATTTTGTTGCAACAATTTATAATATCATTCGCACTCGGCAAACATTCTAAGAATTTCAACAGCTTGAGAAAAGCAAGGTGAATGTTATTTGGAATTGGTTTCGCGTTTCAAAATACCCCGAGCAGACCACGGGGGGATTCTCTCGGTCAATCGCCCGCTTACGCGGGTCTCATATCCCTCGAAATGACAGTGCCATAATGCACTCCGATAGTATGCGCGCGGGCGTTCCGCCCGCGCGCGAAGAGTGTCATAAGTTGCTCCGATAATTTTTTAATATTTATGTTTGATTGGAGCGGATGCTCGGTTGCTTCAAGGTAATAAAGATACAAGGTCAAGCGGAACGCCGCCTTTCGTTGAACAGCCTATACGCTTTACTATCTCAATGACGTTAAGAGACCCGTCCGCGGCGACACGCCGCTCAAGCGGAACGCTTGCACCCCCTCAGTCTGTTTCACAGACAGCTTTCTCGAACGGCGCAAGGAAGAACGCCGTTCTCGGGCACCGTTCGCGCTTTCATTTGCGCGAATTCATCTCGTGCGGCAAAACAGCGGGTGTCCGCTGTTTTGAGAAGTCCGCACTCAACCCTCATAAACGAAGGGGAGAGAATGAAGCAAACGCAAATCGAAAAAAGAGCGAAGTTTTAGGTCTGGTGAAAGCCGCAAAAAAAGGGAGGATAATAATAGTGTTTTTCACAAAAATTGCAATATATATTAACATTTTTGTGGTTTGAGTAACACGCGAAGAAAGTAAATTTTAAAAACATTTTTCATAAAAATCACAATATATATTGATATTTTTGGGGTTTAAAAGTGCAGTAAAAAGGGGGAAAATTTGTGCCTTAAAAATATAAAAACATTAATATATATTAACATTTTTGGGGTTTGAGCGCACATTTTTTATATTTTTCCAAACAAAATGAGCGGACCGAATAGTCGAATTTTGACAAAACCAAAAGCGCAAAACTATTATAACGATCGACGGAAGGATCGTTGGGAAGATGGTTCGAAAAATAAATGGTTCTGAAACTGCGCACAAAAAACCGCGACGGGGCGGGGATTTTACTACCGCTTATAATATTAAGTTTGGCGGTATCCTCTGTGCAAATGGTCAAACCCTTTCGTGCAAGCGATCGGAAAACTCAAAACTTTGCGCTGAAATCGGCGGAAAATTGCATAAAGTGCGGGGGTGTTCGGCAATAACCTTTCAAGAGGTTTTCAAAAATGGAGTATTCGTTCAATCTTTACAATTCGCTTGCGCCTGACGGCGTGTGCCTTTCGCTCAAAAAAATTACGCCGCCGTGCGCGCTCGCTCCCGTGATTTTATGCATTGGCAGCGACCTTTCGGTCGGCGACAGTTTGGGACCCGTGACGGGAACAATGTTAAAGGAGAAACTCAACGGGTTGAACTGTTTTGTCTACGGCACGCTGTCAAAGCCAATTACGGCGCACGAGGTCAAGTACATGAACGACTTTTTGCGGTTCACACACCCCGACAGCCCGATAATCGCCGTTGACGCGGCGGTGGGGAACGCGGGGGATATCGGACTGATAAAAATTGCGCGGCGGGGGATAAAGCCTGGCAGCGGCGCAAACAAAAAACTTTCGAAAGTGGGCGACGTTTCCATCATGGGAATTGTGGCGGAAAAGTCGGTTTTTAACTACTCGCTGTTTTCCGCGACAAGACTGAACATTATCTACCGCATGGCGGAAATAATTGCCGAAGGTGTGAGCGCGTTTGTTTTGGAAAGGCGCGTCGCTTCCGCCGAGATTTTTGATACGCTATAACCAAAAATTGCAATATATATTGATATTTTTGGTGGGTGAGGGGGGGAAAATGTGGTAATCATTTTTGCCGTTAAAGACAAAAACATTAATATGTATTGACATTTTTAAATAATAACTGTTATTCCGGCGAGTGTTCCGCTTGGCGCGATACCCGCGCTGTCGGGATTCATAACGGCGAATAGGGAACACGGCATAACGGCTGTTCAACGCAAAGCGGCGGGGCGGGCTGTTTTACAGCCCGCCCCGCCGCTATTTTAATAATAACTGTCACACTCGTCGAACGGGTCTATTCCGCTGTATGATTATAACCCCCTCCCTTGTGTTCCCTCCCCCTGTTCTTTCTACCCTTGCCCTCCCCTTCCGTTTCGGAGGGGGAGGGCAAGGGTAGAGGTAGCGGGAGTGCGCGAGGGGCAAAGAACGAGCGGTTTTTTTGGTTCGCGTTTCAAAGGGCAAGCACGGACCACGGGGTCGAGTGCGGGGTTTCTCAAAACAGCGGACACCCGCTGTTTTGCCGCACGAGATGAGCTTGCGCATAGTGAAAGGCGCAAGCGGTGACCGAGCGCGGCGGTGCTCCTTACGCCGCGCGAGAAATTCTCTCACTTGATCGCTTTATTTTATATGCTGTTTCAAAGTGCAAGAGCAGACCACGGGGGGATTCTCTCACTTAATCGCCCGAAAGTTAGCGGCTTGTCCGCTAACTTTCGGGTCTCATAGCGTTCGAAATGACAGTG
>CANRDY010000041.1 GCA_947629515.1 uncultured Clostridia bacterium | reverse complement strand
CGGTTTGTCCCGACCGCAAAAGCATATGTGTTTGCAATGCACGGTATTACTTGGAGAAGATTGCGCTGTCCCAAATGCCACAAAAAGGGTTTTTGCAGAAAAAAATTGAGCAAAAACGAAAAAGAATAAGAAATAGCCAAACCCCGCCGACAGAGCGTTATACTCCGTCGGCGGGGTTCATAATTAAATCTTTGGTGTGATAATGCCTCGCTTGATTTTTGTCTTTGTTAATGATATAATTGAAATAATAATAGAAATTAAAAATGAACCCGATGATTAAAATTAAGCAATTATTGATTGTTTTGACAATTTGCATTGCGCTTGCGGGCTTAACCGTTTTGCTTTACTTTCTCGACCCGACTTTTATCCCCGACGCATATAGAATTACGTCAATGGTAATTGTCGTTTTATGGGCGTTTTTTATTGTTCCGTCCATTCTGTTTTGCGTGCAATTGGCAATAAAATATTTCGGCGGCAAATCTCCCGAGCGTGCTTTCAAGGACGGAGTGCGCATCGGCGTAATTGTTGGCTTAGGCGGGATACTTTTATTGAGTATACTCGTCTCTCCAATAACGGGAATATCGTGGTATATACATACCGTCAAATTAATCGTCTTATCGAAAAAGAGTAAAAATCAATATTCGGACAACCCGAACGAAAACGATATTAACGATATTTTCAATATTTAAGGCAGATATTTGCCCGCAGGGGGCGATTTTTTTAACCTTTATTTTTTGATGTGCAGGATCTGCTTGCGGATTTTGGTGCAGTGGTAGTAGAAGTCCACGCGCGAAATGCCGAGAATTTCGGCGGCTTGTCGTGAGGTGATTTTTTTAAGACAATAATCTTTTATTGTAGAAATAAACTCTTCGGAATATTTTGTGAGAGGTCTGCCGAACCTGACGCCGTTCTGCTTTGCAAGGCGTATTCCCTCGGCTTGCCTTGCGCGGATATTTTCGCGTTCGTTCTGCGCCACAAATGAGAGCACCTGCAAAACCACGTCGGAAATAAACTTCCCCACAAGCGTGTCGGCTTTTGTCCGCGTGTCGAGAAGCGGCATATCGAGCACGAGTATATCCGCCCCGACGGTGTTTGTTATATACGACCATTCCGAAATTATTTGGTCGTAATTGCGCCCTAAGCGGTCAATGGACTTGATCACGAGCAAATCACCCGTTTTAAGCCGTTTTATAAGTTTTTTGTATTCTCTGCGTTCAAAGTCTTTTCCGCTCTTTTTGTCTGCAAAAACAGAGTTTTGGGGTATGCCGTATGCAACAAATGCGGTTATCTGTCTGTCTAAATTCTGGTCGCGTGCGGAAACGCGCGCGTATGCGTATGTGTTCATTTTTATGCTCCTTTTGTTTTTATTACAATAGCAAAAAAGAGCCGTTTGTTGCTTAACGCAGGTTGAAATTTATTTATTAAAAATAAAATCGGCGCGGCGGTCTGCCATCAACGCCGTTATTACAGCCTCATTATTAACGTCAACAGCCCCGACTTTTCAAACAAAGTCGGGGCTGCGTTCACACCCAATCAGTACAAAACGAACTTCAAATTATTTTTCCGTCAAGCGAAGCGCGCTTAAAATCAAACTTTCACCAAACAAAGCGCGTTAAAAACAACCTTTCACAACCAAATAACGCATTGACCCGCACATTTCACCAAACAAAGTGCGCGTCGGAACTTTCGCCGTTGTCGATTATAATATCCTGCGCGGTCATAGACTTGTTTACGACGGTGATAAAATACGCCCATTCGGCTATCTCGCGCGCGGTCGCCCACTTTTTGAGGGGGGTAACGTCCATTATCCGCTTCCAAAGTTCGGGCGTTTGCATTACTCTGCGGTTCAAAGAGGTGTAAACCCCGCCTGGGGAAAGGCTGTTTGCCGTCGCGCCCCATTCGGCGACCCTCAGCGCAACGTTCTTCATATATGCGACCAACCCGCCCTTGCTTGCGACGTATTCGGGAAATTCCGAACCCGTCGTCGCGCTTGCCGAAGCAATGAAGAGCACGCTCTTCACGCTGTTGCAAAGGTAGTTTTCGGTCACGCGCATCGCGCCTTTTAAGTTCACGTCGATGTCGCGCCCGCTGTTCTGCACGCCCGCGTTGTTAATTATTATGTCGAACGCGCCCTCGGGGAGCTTGCCCGCAACCACGTCGGTTTCGACGTGCTTAAACAAGGGGTGAACAAAGGCGGGTGGAAGGACGTCAAGCCCCGTGACCTCGTGACCGTTTTCGGCGAAAATTTCGGCAATGGCTTTGCCGATCCCGCCCGACGAGCCTGTTAAAAGTATTTTCATAAATTTTCTCCATGTTCCCCGACTTGCGCGGTCTCTTGCGCTGCGCCGTCTGTGTTTGAACCGATTTCGGCTGAGGGTTTAGTTACGCCGTTGGGGTTCAGACAATTATTTGATTTTGAAGAAATATAGTCGAGGTAAGCCTTACCCATGCCGTTTTTCTCCCAATTGGAGCAGATTTTATAGCCGAGGGGCGAAAAAATTATCTCGCACAGCAGTTCCGCAACCATTCCTGTTGCCGCGCAAGTGAAGCATTGCAGGAACGTCCAGCCGAAGAACACGTGACTTACGATGAGCGCGAACAGCAGATTATCGGCAAATTGTCCCACGGCGGTAGAGAGGTAGGTTCGGCATGCATACGCGCCGAAGCCATTGGGATTCTTACGGAAGATCTTGCCTATCCCCCAATTCGAAAAGTTGTTGATTATCGCCGAAACGACAAATGCTGCGGTACTTCCTATCACCACGTACCACGTGCCGCCGAAAGTTCCGTCGAGCGCGCTGTTTATTTCGGGTATTTCGCCGAAGTCGTAAAAAGCCCCCCACGTGCCGGGAATCAAACTTGCAAGGTAGAGTATAAGGCAACTTATGAGGTTTATGCCCACCGCGACGAGCGAAAGCGTTGTTGCCGCCTGCGGTCCGAAACGCTTTGTAAGCACGTCCATACATAAAAATACCGCCCATGACACGATAATTCCGCAGTCGAGAGCGAGCCATTCGAGGTTGAGGTTCAGGCTCTTGTTCGCTAACAGATTCATTGCAAACACCGCAAGAATGAAAACGGCAAAGGTGAGAGGGGGAACCGACCTTAAAAGAAGTGTGAATTCATAAAAGAATTGTTTGATTTTTTGCTTCATTAGAAGCCTCCTTGTTTTTTATCTGCGCCGCGCGTTTGCGCCGACAGCACGTGTTTCAGCCCATTACATGTTTTGTAACGCCGATTGCACGTGTTGTAACGCCGTTCGCGTGCGCTTTCCGCTTATTTGTGCGGAACTGCCGTCGGATGGTTTGGCAAGGAACATCCCAAGGCAACTTAAAGTATATAACATTTTTTTTGAAGTGTAAAGCGATAACGCCCGTCGGGTTCTTTTTTTTGGACAAGATAAATAAATTAAAGTATGAGGTTGTCCTTTCTGCCCGACGACGTGCGGCAAGCGTTGTCGCACCTTAATTACAACAACCTTACCGAAATAAGGTTGCGCAAGGGGCAACCCGTTGTTGCGGGCTATAACGGGGCGTACCTTTATTTGGGGCGTTACGGGGTAGTCGAAAGGGCGCAGGACGCGATTTTGTGCGGCGACGTAACGCCCGTTCTGAACAGAGCGACCGAAAACAGCCTTTACAAATACGCCGAGCAGATTAAAAGCGGTTTTATAACCTGCGGGCACGGGATAAGGATAGGGCTTGCGGGAGAGTACGTCACCCAAAACGGCAAAATTACGACGATAGGCGGTTTGACTTCCTTAAATATCCGTATCCCGCACGAAGCAACGGGGTACGCCGAACGCCTTTTGCGGGCGATTGACTTCAAAAAAGTGCAAAGTCTGCTCGTCTTTTCCCGCGCGGGGTACGGCAAAACGACGCTTTTGCGCGACATCGTGCGCGGGCTGAACGGCACATTTGCGCAGAACATTCTGTTATTTGACGAACGCGGAGAGATCTCCGCGATGGACGCAGAGGGCGAGGGATTCGACCTTGGTCCGAAAGTCGACGTCGTGCGTTCGGGCGACAAACTTTCCGCCATGGAGAGCGCGATCAGAGCCATGAAACCCGATTTTATAGTGACCGACGAGCTGTACGGCGAAAGCGATATAAAAGCCGTAAGGTTTGCGCTTGCGTGCGGGATAAGGGTAATTGCCTCGACCCACGTAACAGATAAAAGCGCGCTCAAAGGTTCGCCATTCGAACTCTTTGCCGAAATCCCCCGCCCGTGCGGACAACCTGTAATTTATGATAAAAATTTTAATACTTATTGCGCTTGCGGGACTGACGACGGCGATAGGCGTTTTTCTTTCGGCGGGCAAGAAGAAAAAAATGCAGATATTCCGTGAACTTTACGAGTTCAACGAAGAGCTTTTGCTGAACCTTAAATTTACGCGCGAACCTCTGGACAAGGTAGCTTCGAAGTATAAATTCGTTCACGCCGCGCTCAAAGGTCAAAAACTTTTAGACGGCGAAGCGGGAGAGGTCATCAGCGATTACTTCAACAGCCTCGGCACGACCGACGCCATTTCGCAGATAGATTATCTGAACGAACGTAAAGCCGTTCTTTTGAAAATGCGCGACGAAAGCGGCGAGGAGTACAAAAAATACAGCTCGCTCTACGTAAAGATATTTTTTATGCTCGGCGTGCTTATGGCGGTTTTGCTGGCGTGAACAACGGGGCGTTAAAAAATTTTTGCGGCGGGGGCGTTAAAAAAATTTTTTGCGTTTAAGGTATGCTTTGCGTTTTAGGGGTCATCGGTCGTTAAGGTATGTTCTGGGCGTTAAGGTTATGGATATAAGTATCATTTTCAAAATAGCCGCGGTAGGCATAATAGTTACGATAATCTGTCAGGTTCTCAAAAAATCCGACCGCGACGACATAGCGACCGTGGTGAGCCTTGTGGGGCTTATACTTGTGCTTACCGCGGTAATTTCGATGATAGCCGATCTCTTTTCGCAGATACGGCAACTGTTTGATTTGTTCTGAATGCTCGTTGTAAGACTGTGCTGTATAGCCGTAATAACCGCGGTATGCGCGTTTATTCTCAAAAGTCACCGTTCCGAACTCGTCCCGCTGTGCCTTACCGCGGGCGGAATAATAATGTTTCTGTACGCTTTCGACTACCTTTCGGAGAGCGTGGAGTTCATAAAGAACTTCACCCAAACGACTGGTATCGACAACGCCGTAGTAAGGCTTGTGTTCAAGGTGGTGGGGATAGGCTTTTTAATAGAGCTTACGGCGGGTTCGGTCAAAGAGCTTGGATTTGAGGGCATAGCCGACAAACTCATTTTATGCGGAAAAATAATAATTTTCGTCGTGTCCATTCCCATACTTTCGGGAACGTACAAAATAATAGTCTCGCTCATCGAATTGGTGTAAAGGGGATAATTGCCGTTGCGCTGTTGGCGGCGGTCGCGCTTTTGCTTATAGCCTCCGCGTGCATGTGCGCGCACGCCGAAGAGGACAAGGGCAGACAGGAATTAAACGAGCAGATTTCTGAGCTTTTGAAAGACCTCGACCTCGGCGAACTCGAAGAGTATCTTAACGACAACCCGCAGAGTTATCTGTTTAAGTTCGGCGACAGCGCAAGGGAAATTATCGAATATCTTATAAGCGGCAACGCCGAAGCCGACTACGGCGGATACCTTTCGGAAATAGCTCACGTGGTGTTCGGCGAGGTCATAGGGCTTGTGCCGGCGTTCGCCGCGGTCACGGCAATTGCGCTGTTATGCGCGGTGGTCAGCTCGGCGGAGGGCAGCGTTCTGGGGAAATCCACCTCAAAAATAGTTCGGCTCGCCTGTTATTCGCTCATTATCCTTATAATCACGTCGGTGTTGGCGGGGGTGTTTTCGCGGTGTGTTTCGGCGGTGAACGGCATACGCCGCCAAATAGAAATAATAACGCCCATACTTGCGACTTTGACCGTTCTCACGGGCGGGGCGGGCACGGCGCGGATCTATCAGCCCTCTGCGATCTTTCTTTCGGGGGGAGCGGTGGAGATAGTCAGCGGCTTTATCTTTCCCGCAACGGTAACGGTCACAGTGCTGGACTTTCTTTCGCGGTTCAACCCCGATATGTCCTTTTCGGGCGTGACCGCGCTCATAAAGAGTGTTATGAAGTGGGTGATAGGAATAACAGTCACCGTTTTCAGTATCTTCATCACAGTTCAGAACTCCGCAAGTTCGCTCTTCGACGGAATACTTTTCAAAGCCACTAAGTACGTCGTGGGCAATTCCGTTCCAATGGTTGGGAACTTTCTTTCGAGCGGGTTCGATATGCTTGCCTCGGCGGGGCTGCTTATCAAAAGCTCCGTGGGAGTGTGCGGAATTATTCTTTTGCTCGGGGAAATCGCCTCGCCCGTCATTCTGCTCGTTGCCTTTTCGTTTATACTCAAAATAGTGGGAGCGGTAGTCCAGCCCGTGGGCGAAAACGGGCTTTACGGTCTGCTTTCCGATCTTTCGAAAAACGTCGAGTACTTCATAGCGGGATTGCTCACCGTGGCTTTTATGTACGCGCTCGTGGTCATGCTCGTCATAAATTCCGCGAACAGCTTTATCTGAGCGGGGGCGAATATGCAGACCTATTTGCTGAGCGCGGCGGGCGTAATTTTTTTAACTGTAATAGTTTCGCTTCTCGTGCCCGAGGGCAAGCTCAATAAAACGATAACTTTCGTTATGAGGCTCGTGTGCATCTTCGTCCTTGTCCAGCCCGTTACAAAGCTGTTCGGGTTCGATTACGGCGGGGGCGCGCAGGCGACTTTCGACTACGAATATATCTGCGGGCAGTATTCCCGCGGGCAGAGCGAACAGCTTTCCGCGCTCATCGAAAAGAAATTTTCGGTAAAGGCAAAAGCCGAGGTCGACGTTACTTACTCCGAAAACGGCTTCGAGGTAGGGGAAGCGCGCGTCGAACTTCCGCAAGAATGCTTTGATTTAATTGATGAAATAAGCGCATATTTGAAGGAGTTGGGCTATATAAATATATCAGTATATGCGAAGAGTGACTGAATACGTGAAAGCCAACAAAAAAATAATAATTACGGTTGTGCTTATCATAGTTTTGGTTTGCGTCGTATATTTTATAAACAAGAGCACGCAAAGCTCGTCCGCGGACGTATCCACGCAGGATAAAAGCGCAGAGGAATTAAAGCTGTGCAAGATATTGAGCAATATCGACGGCGTAGGAGCCGCCGACGTGATGATTTCGAAAACGGGAGAGGAGATCTCGGGCGTAATAGTCGTGTGCGAGGGCGCAAAGAGTATTATGGTCCGAAGCGATATACTCAACGCGGTATCTACCGCGTTAGGCGTGGACAAAAAAATTATAGCAGTTTATTCAATGACAGTTTAAGGAGAAATTTATGTCTAAAAAGAAAAAGATCATCATTATGTCGTCACTCGTATTTTTACTTGCGCTTGCCGCCGTGCTCAACGTTCTGCTTGCAAACAACGTTATAGCTTCGGGCGAAACTGCCGTTACCACCTCAAATTATTTTTCGACTTTCAGGACTGAGCGTTCAACAACGAGGAACGAGGAGCTTATGCAGCTCGACAGCGTTATAGCCCTTTATGAAGAGGGCAGCGATAAGTACAACGAAGCCGTCAACCTCAAACTTCAGATCGTGGAGATGATGGAAAACGAGCTTTTGCTTGAAACGCTTATAAAGTCGCGCGGGTTTTCCGACGCGGTGGTATCTATCGGAATGGAGTCGGAAAACGTAAACGTATTTATAAATTCCGACGAACTCGATTACAATACCGCGCTTTCAATTTACCTTCTTTTGAAAGACGAAGTGGGAATTAAGCCCGGAAGCATAATTATTTTGCCTATTTACTCGCAAGTGTAAGGTCAAGTTACTTGCAAATTGAATGAAGTTGTGTTATACTTATTTACAGAGGTAAATTTTATGGCACATATCAGACACGATCCTACTACGACGCAAAAGGGTAAAATAACCTATAATTCGGGAATTGTAAGCGGGATTGTCGCCCTTGCTATCGAAGAAGTCGAAGGAGTCGAACTGCTCAGCGGAAAGAACAAGGGCATAAAACTCAACTTCGACAAGCAGGGCATTATCGCCGACATAAGCGTTAAGGTCGACAGCACCGCAAACGTTTCGACGCTTGCGTTCAGGATACAGCAGTCCATTAAGCACAACGTCGAATCCATGACCGAATACAAGGTCGCAAAAGTGGACGTTCACATTCAGGACGTAAATTTCCCTGATAACACCGCAATATAATTTTCGGTAATATTCCCTTAAATTTTTAAGGGAATATTTGCGTTAAAGAGTATGAGAACAACTGCAAGAGAAACAGCATTCAAAATAATTTTCGCGTCGCGTTTCACGGGCGGATTCGAGGGCGACTTGTCGCTCATCGTTCCCAAGGGCGAAACGCTCGACGACGACGATAAAAAGTACGTCGCGCGGGTAATAAAGATCGTGCGCGAAAAAGAGGACGAGTTTATTAAACTGATCGACGAGCGTTCGTCCGTATTCCCCGGCTGGCGGCTATTCCCCGCCGACAAGAGCATACTTTTCGTCGCTCTTGCCGAAATTCTGTATATGGACGACATTCCCCCCGCCGTGTCGGCAAACGAGGCGGCGAATATAGCTTCGAAATACTCTTCCGAAAAAAGCGCGTCGTTCGTGAGCGGAATACTCTCGGAAATAATAAAGGGATAAAGATGTACAAGATTATAGACGGCAAACAGCTGGCGACGCAAATGCGCGCCGAAATAGCGGCAATGGCGGCGAAATTCAAGGAGGAGCGGGGCAGACAAGTCGGGCTTGCGGTAATACTTGCGGGCAACGACCCCGCTTCGGCTATTTACGTGCGCAACAAAATCAAGGCGTGCGAGGAAACGGGAATAAAGTCCTCGGCTTTCTATCTGCCCGAGG
Source organism: uncultured Clostridia bacterium (assembly GCA_947629515.1). Classification (GTDB taxonomy): domain Bacteria; phylum Bacillota; class Clostridia; order Christensenellales; family Borkfalkiaceae; genus Coproplasma. Next base: position 1,711 of record CANRDY010000041.1, on the reverse strand, counting down.
ACGTCACCCAAGCCCAACTCGAAGAGCTTATCTTAAGGCTTGCCGCCGACATTACCGTCGACGGGATACTCGTTCAGCTTCCCCTTCCCGCGCACCTCAACGCCGACAGAGCGTTAAAGCTCATTCCCACCGAAAAGGACGTGGACGGGTTCTCCGAAGAAAATATCGGCAAGCTCGCCACCAACAAGGAGTGCCTCGTTGCGTGCACCCCGAACGGCGTTATGAAAATGCTCGAAAGCCAAAATATTTCGCCGAGGGGCAAAAGAGCGGTAGTTGTGGGGCGATCGGATATTGTTGGAAGACCTATGGCGCTTTTGCTTTTGAACGCCGACGCAACGGTTACCGTCTGCCACAGCAAGACCGCCGACCTCAAAGCCGAGTGTCTCCGCGCCGATATTTTGGTTGCCGCGATAGGCAAGCCGAGGTTCATAACCGCCGACATGGTAAAAGAGGGGGCGGTGGTCATCGACGTGGGAATGGACCGCGACGAGAACGGCAAGCTGTGCGGCGACGTCGACTTTGAACACGTAAAAGACAAGTGCTCTTACATAACGCCCGTTCCGGGCGGGGTAGGACCGATGACCATAACAATGCTTATGTACAACACCTGTATAGCGGCTTCGAGGAGAGGTTGATGCCCGATTTTATGCAAAAGTGGGGTGAGTACACCGCCCGCTTCGAAGAAACGTTAAAAAAATTCTGTGCGGGGCTTGACGATTGCCGCCCGCAGATCCTTGCCGAAAGTCTGCGTTACAGCCTGAATATCGGCGGGAAGAGGATCCGCCCCACGCTCGTTTACGCTACGGGCGAGCTTTTGGGCGTTCCCTGCGAGGCGGTCGAAAAGTTTGCCCTTGCCCTCGAACTCATACACACCTATTCGCTTATCCACGACGACTTGCCCGAAATGGACAACGACCCATTCAGACGGGGGAAGCCCTCGAACCACGTCGTCTACGGCGCGGGCAACGCCGTGCTTGCGGGCGACGGGCTTTTGAACTGCGCTTTCGAGATTTTGCTCGAAGAGTGCGCAAAGGGCGAGGCGCGTATCTCCGCCGCACGGTTCATCGCCAAAAGCGCGGGCGTTTACGGTATGATAGCGGGGCAGTCCGCCGATCTCTTGCACGAGAACGACAAGGGCGCGGACGACGGAGTTCTTCAATTTATTTACGAAAATAAGACGGGGGCTTTGATAACCGCGTCGGTAGTTGCGCCGTCGATCTTGTGCGGCGGAAAATATTATTCCGAACTTTCGGCTTTCGGCAGAGAACTCGGGTTTTTGTTCCAGCTCACCGACGATATTTTAGACGTCGAGGGCGATTTCGGTTCGCTCGGAAAGAGCACGGGCAAAGACCAAAAAGAGGGTAAATACACAGCAGTGGGGCTTTACGGCGTCGAAAACTGTAAAATTCAGGCAGACCTCATCGCCTCGAAGTGCGCGGGCATACTCGACGGAATTGAGGGCGATATTTCCTTTTTGAAAGATCTCGTTTATTTTGTGCGGACGAGAAGAAAATAAAAAGTATTGACATAATTTTATAATTGTGTTACAATGATTACAATTTAATATAGTGGTGCAGTATTCTAGTCAATTTCTGTTGATACGAAGACGGGGGTAAAATACCGTTGAAGGGCACAGCGATGAAGTTTCTGGTGTTTGCTTGCTTTGCCAAAAGTGGGTGAATGCTGGGAGTAAAGGAGTATGGGAGCTAGG
>CANRDY010000040.1 GCA_947629515.1 uncultured Clostridia bacterium | reverse complement strand
CGTGCGGCTCTTTCGGGCGGCGCGGGCTTCAGCGGCAATTCCGACGGTTCTCCCTCGGCAAGCGGCTCAAACGCAGTCGCGGATAGTCTGAACGCGGACGCGGGCGATACAAACGCAAACCCGAACGGCATGGGAGAAAGCCGGAATTCTTCGGGGGAAAGCGGCGCGCCCCGTTCCCGGACTTCCGACGGCGATTAAAAAGTGCGCTCCCCGCGTTTTGCGGGGAGTTGTGTTATACGACGGCGTTTTGCGGCGAAACATAATATAATCTAACTTAACGCGGGCAGTTAAAAGGGAGAGGATATATGAAAGATAAAAAATATTCCGCGGCGAGGGATCTTGCGCAGGTCGCGCTGTTTGCCGCGCTTATGACGGCGGGCGCGTACGTCAGCATACCCTTTCCGCTCGTGCCGCTCACCTTTCAGACCGTGATAAGCGTGCTTGCGGGGCTGTTGCTCGGTCCCAAAAAGGGCGCGGCGAGCATGACGGTCTACTGCCTTTTGGGGCTTTCGGGCTTGCCCGTGTTCTCGGCGGGCGGCGGCGCGTATTACGTGTTAAAGCCGTCGTTCGGCTACATATTGGGCTTTATTTCGGGCGCGTTTGTCGCGGGGCTTATAGCGGGCAGACCCAATCTCCCGTTAAGGCGTTACGTTTTAGCCGCGCTCGCGGGCTTTGCCGCCGACTACGCCGTGGGTATTCCGTACTGCCTCATATGCGCATATGCGCTCGGCGTTCAAGACCTTTTGAACCTGCTTATAGTCGGCAACCTCGTCTATATGCCCAAAGACGCCGTGCTGTGCGTGGTGGCGGCGATAATCGCTAAAAAGGTCTACCCCGCGCTCGTCTCGTTCATAAAGGTTCGCCTTAAATAAACTCCCCGCGCGTTGCAAAAACGCCCGTATTCCGTTCCCGCCCCAACGCGTTCGAAGGGTGAAACAACGCTTATATTTTGACAAAAACGCGCAAAAGATATGTTACCGCCCCGACGCGCGTCTGCATATAGTTAAAGTATGCAGAGGTGCGAGGCTTACATAGATCTACGGCTTATAAGGAAGAACGCCCTTTTTATAAAAAAGCGGGCGAACGGCGCGATGTTTTACGCCGTTGTAAAGGCTGACGGCTACGGTCACGGGGGGGTCGAAGTCGCGCGCGCGGTCGAGGACGTTGCCGACGGCTTTTGCGTTGCGCTCACCGACGAGGGCGCACAGCTCCGTATTGCGGGCATAAAAAAGCCCATTCTCGTGCTCACCCCGCCAATGGGCGGCGACGACATAGCCCGCGCAAAGCACTACGGGCTTTCGGTTACGGTCAACGGCGAAAAGACCGCCCGCCTTTCAAGGGGACTTAACTGCCATATAAAGATAAACACGGGCATGAACCGTTACGGCTGCGCCGTGGAAGAACTTTCAAACGTGCTTAAAGAGTTGGATTCGCAGAGGGTGGAGGGGGTATATTCCCACCTATACGCCCCCGCGGACGAAGAGGCAAGGCTTGCACAGCTCGCGCTCTTCGAAAGAGCCGAAAAGCTCGTAAAGAACTTCGCCCCGCACGCCGTAGCGCACATCGCGGCGAGCGGCGGACTGCTCGTCGGCGGGCGTTTTATAAAGGACGCCGTGCGTTGCGGCATACTCCTGTACGGCTACGCGCCGGCGGGCTTTCGCGCAAGGGTATATCCCGCCATGAAAGTTGCGGCGAAAAAGGTGCAGACCTCGCCCGCGGTGGGCGGCGGCGCGGGCTACGGCACAGCCGAAAGGCAGTTTGAACGCCTTTCGGCGTACAGAGCGGGCTATGCCGACGGCTTTTTCAGGGGCGTTCCCCTCGGCGTGGGCAAGCTGTGCATGGACGGCTTCATCTCGGAAGACGAGAGCGGAAAAAAGGTGATATTTTGTAACGCCGAAGAATACGCAAGGCAGTGCGGCACGATAAGCTACGAAGTGTTGACTTCGGTCGCCCGTCGCGCGGAGAAGATATATCTGAGCTGAAACGGGGGCTTCGCTTAATTTTGAACTTCGGTTTGAACCGTGAAAAGATAGCAGTCCGAACTTCGGTTCGAACCGCACATATGGCGATCGCCCTTTCGGCGCGGCGGGGAAATTAAAAAAATGGACAAGCGTCAGTTACGCGAAAAACTTAAAATAAAGCGCAGATACCTCGGCGAGATACTCCGCAAAAAGTGGGACGAGCAGATAGCCGAAACCTTTTCAGAGGGGTTTGCAAAGTTCGAAACTTTCAACATATATCGCGCTTTTGCGGGCGAGGCGGGCACGGATCTTATAATAGAAGAGCTGTTAAGGGCGGGGAAAAAAGTGTACTGCCCGCGCGTCGAGGGAGATGATTTGCGCCTTTCGGAGTACGGCAACTTTCAAACGGGCGCGTTCGGCATACAAGAGCCGCAGGGCGAGGAATATAAGGGAAGCGTGGACGTTACGGTAATTCCCCTTCTCGCCGTCAATCAAAGGGGATACAGAACGGGTTACGGCAAGGGGTTCTACGACAGATTTTTACTCGGCAAAGACACCTTGAAAGTGGGGCTTGGCTACGACTTCCAGATAGAGGAGTTCGAAGAGGAGCAACACGATCAAAGGCTCGATTATTTTATTTCCGAAAAGGGGCTATACTCTTTCGGCGAGGGAGACGTGAATGGAAAAACGCGATCTTAAACTAAAAATATGGTACGAAGTGCGCGACCTGCTCGCGGGGGCGGCGTTCCCGCTCATGCTGATGCTCATTCTGAGCGTGGCGTTCATCTCGCTCATAGTGGGGCTTACAGACGAGTTTGTTCTAAGGCTCGTTCTGCTCATCGTGGGCGAGGCTCTCGTCGCCGCCGCGCTCGTCATCTTCGGCAGACAGAACGGGGTGACTTCGGTGCGCAAGCTCGTACAGCACGCCAAAAAGCGCGATCTCGGCACAAAGGACAAGCGCGCGCTCTTCGGCACGGGCGAATACGGCGCGTACAAGGGCTTTCTGATAGGCTTTATAAGCTGTATTCCCTACATAATTTTGCAAATTATCCACTCCGCCGCGCCCAACGGCTTTTGCTACGTTGTGCTTAACTACGGGTTCAGCTGGGCGGTCTATCCCTTTGCGGAGCTTGCCGCGGGATCGCAGTTCAAGGGTTCCGAGCAATGGCTAAACCTTGTAATGGTTCTCTTCCCCATAATAGTGCACGGCGCAGCTTACATATGGGGCGCGCACGCCGAGTGGAGCAAACAGCAAAAAGTCGCCGAGCTTCAAAGCGCGGGCAACAGCGCGAAAAAGCAGAGCGAAGAGCCGACCGACGAATAAAGGAAGTTTAAGCCGAAGCCGCCCTTTCAAAGCCTTAAACGGCGGGCGAACCTTACTTAAAGGCGAACCTTAAACAAACGGTTTTATACGGTATCCGAATATGAGAGTTATCAGCGGAAAATACCGCGGGCTTAAACTTGCGGAGTTCGGCGCGGACGGCATACGCCCCACCGCCGACAGAGTAAAGGAGAGCCTTTTCAACATAATCTATCATAAGGTTGCGGGGGCGGTCGCGCTCGACCTGTTTTGCGGAAGCGGAAGCCTCGGCATAGAGTGCCTTTCGCGCGGGGCGGAGTTCGTAAGATTCAACGACGTTTCGCCCGAAAGCGTAAAAGTGCTCAAAAGCAACCTTGCAAAGCTCAAAGGGGGCGAGCGGTACGCCGTTACGACCCTCGACTACAAGGCGTGTTTAGAGGGGCTTAAAGGGCAGTTCGACCTTATCTTCATCGACCCGCCCTACGCTTCCGAGGCGGGGAAAGACAGCCTTTCGCTGATTGCAAAAAGGGGGCTTTTGAGCGAGGACGGCGTTGCAATTTACGAACGCGACCGCGCCTTTCAAAGCAAAACGGAGGGGCTTGAACTCTTCGACGAACGCCGCTACGGCAAGACATATCTGAGTTTTTTTAAAAAGTTATGAAAAAGTGCGTATTTGCGGGAACTTTCGACCCGCCTACAAAGGGACACAAAAGCGTTATAGAAAAGTGCGCAAAGATTTTCGACGAGGTAGTCGTTGCCGTAATGGTCAACGGCGCAAAGTCGCCGTACCTTGAAGTCGACGAGAGGATCGCCCTTCTTCAAAAGCTCTTCAAGGGTGAAAAGGGCGTGCGCGTGCGCTACTTCGGCGGGGCGGTCGCAGACCTTCTTAAAGAGGAAAACACCCCCTTTTATGCGCGGGGGGTGAGGAACACGGTCGATTTCGAGTACGAACGCTCGGACTACTTCGCAAGCAAACTGCTCTGCCCCGATATGGTGGAGATATTTATCCCCGCCGAACAGGACGAACTGCACATAAGTTCTTCGATGGTCAAAAATTTTTTGGCTTTCAAAAAGGACTTTTCGGGCTTCATACCCGAGGAAATACTTGAAGATTTTTTGAAAATGACGGAGAAGAAAGATGTTTGAAAAGCAGATAAAGATACCCGAACCCGAGGAAATATTGGACCGCGTGCCCCTGCCCGCAAGCCTTAAACCCATAAAGGCGGAGCGGGATAAACTCGTCGCCGACGTAATAACGGGCAAGAGCGACAAACTTTTGATGATAGTCGGACCGTGCTCCGCGCACGAAAAAGCTCCCGTTCTGGACTACGTGGAAAGGCTGGGAAAGTTAAACGAAAGGGTAAAGGACAAGCTCGTGCTCGTGCCGAGGATATACACCAACAAGCCCCGCACGCGCGGCGTGGGCTACAAGGGAATGTTCTCCCAGCCCGATCCCACCAAATCCGAGGACATATTAAAGGGCATTTACGCCATACGCGAACTCAACATACGGGCTATGGAGCTTTCGGGACTTGCCGCCGCCGACGAGATGCTCTATCCCGCCAATATCCACTATGTGGAAGATCTGTTGAGCTATATCGCCGTGGGCGCGAGGAGCTGCGAAAATCAGCTTCACCGCCTTGTCGCAAGCGGAATAGACGTGCCCGTGGGCGTTAAAAACCCGACGAGCGGTTCTATTATGGTAATGTTCAACTCGATATACGCGGCGCAGAGCGGGCAGGTGTTCAAGCTCAACGGCTGGCAGGTCAAGACAAACGGCAACCCCCTTGCTCACGCCATTTTGCGGGGGGAAGTCGACAAATACGGCAACGACATTCCAAACTTCCACTACGAAACGGTGATGAGGGTAGCCGAGGGCTACGCCGCCTCGGGGCTTTCGAACCCCGCGATAATAGTCGACGCCAACCACTCCAACAGCGGCAAAAAGTTCAGACAGCAGATACGTATTTGCGAAGAGGTAATGCAGAACCGCAATTACGACAAGGACTTCAAAAAGATAGTAAAGGGCTTTATGATAGAGAGCTTTATCGAGGAGGGCAACCAGACCGAGGACAAGATATACGGAAAGTCGATAACCGACCCCTGTCTCGGCTGGAACGACACCGAAAGCCTTATACTCGACATAGCCGACAAGGTGTAAAAGGGGTAAATTATGACGATAGGCTATCTCGGACCGGACGGCAGTTTCAGCCGTCTTGCGGCGGACAGCTTCCGCCCGCAGGCTCAAAAGCGCGCTTATCCCTCTTTCCGCGACCTCTTCGAAGGGCTTGAAAGGGGCGAGTGCGACTTCATCGCCGCGCCCATCGAAAACAGCCTCAACGGCGGGGTGTTGCAGAATATCGACCTTTTGCAAAGTCACGCCGACTTTTTCGCCTTCGAGCAGGTCGCAATAAAGGTAGACCACCGCCTTGCCCTCTTAAAGGGGGCGGACGCGGCGCGCGTCACCCGCATCTACTCCCACCAGCAGGCGTTCGCGCAGTGCGGGGAGTACCTCGCCCGCAACTTCCCCCAAGCCGAGCTTATCGCCTCGCCTTCGACCTCCGCGGGGTTGAAGCTCGTGCGCTCCAAAAACGAGGGCGCGATAGTAGGATCGCACGTCACCGACCCTCGGTTCGACATTTCCCCGCACAATATCGCCGACGAATTGTCGAACGTCACCTCTTTTTTGCTCATAAAAAAGGGGGGCGAACTTCCCCAACGCTCCTCAAAGCTCTTCTTTTCGGCTACATGCCCGCACAGACCGGGCGCGCTCGTCGACCTTATTAAGCCCATAAAAGAACACGGCTTCAATATGACCAAAATCGAATCGCGACCCATAAGGGAACGACCGGGGGAGTACCGCTTTTTCATCGAGACCGAGGGCGACTCGGGCGACAAAAAAGCCCTTGCGATGCTCGAAGCCGTAAAGGGCGCGAGCGCGTCTTTCAGACTGCTCGGTTGCTATTGAAGCCTATTAAAAAGCCAACTTAAAAGGCGCAGGGCAAAAGCAGTAAAAAGCACGCCCCCGCCTCGATTGCCTTTATAAGGGTGAATTTTAAGGGCGAAACGCCTATTTTCGTAAGATAGCCGAGCTGTTGCATAATTATCGAAATTCCGCCGAAAGTTATAATAAAGCCCGCAAGCGGCGCGGCTAAGGGAGTGGAGCAGTTCGAAAGAGCCTTGCACCCCGAAGTAATTTCGGCAAGTCCCAAAATAAAGGCGTCGGCGACGTCTTTTCCCATAAGGGGGGAAAGGATCGCGGCTAACGGTTCAAACGCGCCGAAGTCGGAAAGTATCTTCGCCGCAACGTAAAAAAAGGCGATATAGCCGCCCGCCACGGCGACCGACACCACCCCGCCGTAAAAGACCGAATACAAAAGGTTTTGTTCGGGCTTGGGCATTTTGCGGGGCAGGGCGCGGCTTTTGGGGCGGAAGCGGCAATAGACGAGGGTGAAAAGGAGCGCGCTCAGCGCGTGCGCGGCGAATATCCACAGTCCCGTCTCTTTGTCGCCGAACATCGAAAACCCCACGCTGCCTATAATAAACAGCGGTCCCGAAGTCGAGCACAAGGGGGCGAGTTTGTCAACGTCCTCTTCGGTGAGCGCGCCGCCCTCGTAGAACTCCGCAAGGATCCGGCTGCCCGCGGGATAGCCCGAGCAAATGCTCATCAAAAAGCACGCGGGCGCGTTTGCGGGCAGATTGAAAAAGCCCGTCACCCTCTTCAAGGGGAGCGAGACCCGCTCGGCAATTCCCGTCTTAACAAGGGTGAGCGAGAGTATGATAAAGGGGAAGAGCGAGGGCAGAACGCACTTCGCCCACAGCGAAAAGCCCTCGAAGCACGCCGTAACGTACCTTTCGGGGTGAATTATCAGCGCGCCGCCGAACGCCGTAAGGGCAAGGCACATAAGCACATATCCGACCTTTTTCATAAAAGCCGAACGGCGGGCGGCAAAGCCGCTCGAAGCGCGGGGCGTCGATGGGGGAGAACAACTTTTCTGCATATATATTAAAATATTTTCAAAGGTGAACATATATGAGTAAAAAATTGGGGCTTGCGCTCGGGAGCGGCGGATCGCGCGGGGTGGCGCACGTCGGCTTTTTACAGGCGCTCGAAGAGGCGGGCATAACCCCCTCGTACATTTCGGGCTGTTCTATGGGCGCGGTCGTCGGCGGCTGTTTTGCGGCGGGAATGACCGCCGCGGAGATGAAGGACATAGTTCTCTCGTTAAAGGCGGGCGACCTCGTCGACGTCACCCCCGCGTTCATCAAAAAAAAGTCGCTCTTCCGCGGCAAAAAAATGACCGATTTGATTGCGAAACACCTCGGCGACGTTAAGATAGAGGAGCTTAAAATCCCGTTCAGGTGCGTTGCGACCGATCTCTACTCGGGCGAAATTTACGTGTTTGGCGAGGGCAGTCTTGCCAAAGCCGTGCAGGCTTCGAGCACTATCCCCGGGGTCTTTCCGCCCGTCGAGCACGAGGGCAGATACCTCGTCGACGGCGGGTGTCTTTGCCGCGTGCCCGTGCGCGAGGTAAAGGAATTGGGCGCGGAAGCCGTCGTAGCCGTCGACGTGCTCGCCAACGCTTCCGAACCCGTCGACAAAATAGACAACATTCTCAACCTCTTTTTGCGGGTTTTCGACGTGATGGACTCACGCCTCACCGACGCCAACCGACTGCTCGCGGGCGAGGACTGCGATCTCTATCTTCGCCCCGAGATAAAGGGAATGAGCCAATACGTGGTAAAGGACCTCGACAGAGCGTACAACGAGGGCTACGCTCTGGGCAAGGAGAATATCGAAAAAATAAAAGAACTGTTGGGGTGAACGTTCCCGCAAAACGGCGTTCCCCCAAAAAATGCAATATATATGCCGAAAACGGCATTTTTTAACGGTAGAAAAAGCTATGGATCTGTTTGATTTGAACGGCAACGAAGAGGGCGCGAAGCCCCTTGCCGAACGCATGCGCGCCAACAACTTGAACGACTTTGTAGGTCAGAAGCACATAGTTGCGGAGGGGAGCTTATTAAGAAGAGCCATTTCCCTCGACAGGCTGGGGAGCTGTATCTTCTGGGGACCTCCCGGCACGGGCAAGACTACGCTTGCCAACATAATCGCCTCGACCACGCACGGCGAATTTATAAAGCTGAACGCCGTACAGGCGGGCGTTGCCGACGTAAAAAAGGCGGTGGAGACCGCCCGCGACAACCTTAAAATGTACGGCAAGCGCACATATCTGATGCTCGACGAGTGCCACCGCTTCAACAAGACCCAATCTGATTCCCTTCTCCCCGCAATAGAGCAGGGGACGGTCATATTCATCGGTTCTACCACCGAAAATCCCTACGCCTCGATGACCCCCGCGATAGTCTCGCGCTGCCGCGTGTTCGAGTTCAAGCCGCTCTCCGAAGAGGACATTCTCTCCGCCCTTAAAAAGGCTCTCAAAGACAGGCGCAAGGGGCTGGGGGAATACCCCGCCGAGGTCGACGAAGAGGCGTTTTTGCACATAGCGCGCGTTGCGGGGGGCGATCTGCGCACGGCGTATAACGCGCTGGAACTTGCCGTTCTCACCACCCCGCCGCAGCCCGACGGCAAGATCAAAGTTACGCTTGCCGACGCCGAGCAGTCCATACAGCGCAAGGCGCTTTCGTACAACGAGGACGCCTATTACGACTACCTTTCGGCGTTTTGCAAGTCGCTCCGCGGGAGCGATTCGAACGCCGCGCTCTACTACGCGATGAGGCTTATCGAGGGCGGGTGCGATCCTATGCTCGTTGCGCGCAGGCTTGTCATTCACTCTTCCGAGGATGTGGGAATGGCAGACCCCAACGCGCTTGTCGTTGCCTCGTCGGCAATGTACGTGCTCGAAAAGACGGGCTACCCCGAGGGGATAATTCCCCTTTCGAACGCAATAATCTACGTGTGCGAAGCCCCCAAGAGCAATTCTGTCGTGCTTGCCAAGAACGCCGCCGTGCGTGACGCGCGCGAGATACGCGACGACGAGGGCGTGCCCGCGTATCTTCGCGACAACAGCTACGGCGACAAAGAGGCAAAGGCGGCGAGCGCGAGTTACAAATACCCGCACGACTACGCGGGCGGCTGGGTCGACCAGCAATATCTGCCCGACAAGCTCAAAGACAGGGTGTACTACAAGCCCTCGCCCTACGGCTATGAGAGGCAGGTTGTGGAGAACCGCAAAAACAAAGGAAAAAAGTAGGCTGCCGCAAAGCCCGAATAAGCGGCGTTCTGCTGTGTCAAGCTGCGGCAACCCTCAGTCATTTACGTCATTGTAAACTCCTTCGGGTTTTCCTCGCTTTCCTTGCATAACTTGCTTCTTCGGACTTTCTCACTTCGTTCGGGCAATCCCCCTAATCGCCCGCTCGCTCCCTTTTCGCACTCTCCCCCATACCCAACCCTCCCCCTTCGCTTGCGAGGGGGGAGAATTGAAGAGGGGGGGAGCATTTTTAAATATTATCGGAGCTTATTAAGGCACTGTCATTTCGAGGGATATGAGACTTCACGCACTGCGTGCGTGAAGCGATTGACCGAGAGAATCCCAAGGTGGTCTGTGCTTGCTCTTTGAAACGCGAACACAAAACCGCTCGTTAATTGCCTCTTACTTACTCCCGCTACCCCTACCCTACGCCCTCCCCCTCCGAAGCGGAAGGGGAGGGAATAGGGGAAAGAATAGGGGGAGGGAATACAAGGGAGGGGGGCACTCCTTGCGTTGAACAGCCCGCCTGTACGTTTACCCGCAACGCCGTTAAGACACATGGTCAAGCGGAACGCTTGCTCCCGTTGAACAGCCTTTCCGCCGTATTACCTCTCCGCCGTTAAGACACATGATCAAACGGAACGTTTGCGGAACGTTTGCCGAGGGCAAAGAACGCAACGGCGATGGCGTTCGCGCCCACGTGCGTGCCGATAGTGCTTCCTATCATGTAGGCGGGAATATCGTGCGCGTTTTCGACGTGCTTTTCCCAAAGCTCCCGACTGTCGCGCAAATATTTTTGCAAATATCCGTCGTTCAGTCCCGAATACGCCAACCCGTACGGCATTGAAAAATCGATACCGCCGCAGTCCCCGACGAGTTTCATAAGCAGGTTATTGCTCCGCTTGCTCCCAACGGCTTTCCCCACGAGTTTGACCTCGCCGTTAATGACCGCAACAACGGGTTTTATCGAGAGCATTTCGCCCGCAAACGCCGCCACGCCCGAAATTCTCCCGCCCTTTCTGAGGTATTTAAGGGTATCGACGACGGCTAAAAGCCGAATATTCTTTTTATTTTCGTTGAGGAACGCGCACGTTTCGTCGGCGGTCTTGCCCTCGGCAACAAGCCTTATGGCGTAGTCGCACAGTATGCGTTCCCCAACCGCGGCGTTAAGGCTGTCAACCACCCGCACTTTCCCGCCGTACTTTTTCGCGGCGTTCTTGGCGCAGTCGTGCGTGCCCGAAAGTTTTGAAGAAAGGGTTATGGCGATAACGTCGCTACCATCGCGGGTGAGTTCGTCGAACGCCTGTTCCCAGCGGAACTGGTTAATCTGGCTTGTCTTGGGCAGTTCGTCGCTCTCGATAAGTTTTTCGAAGAACCGTTGATGCGTGAGGTTTACCCCGTCCAAAAAGGTTTCGTCGCCAAAGCGCACTTCCACGGGTATAAGGGTAACGCCCTTTATAATTGCTTCTTCTGCGTCGATGTCCGACGCACTGTCTATTATAATTTTAATCATAATTTTTTTCTCCCGCAAACTTCGTATATACATCGCAATACTGTGTTGAACTTCGCTCCGCCTTGGTCACGTACTTCATTGTACGCTCCCTGCGGTCGTCGCTCGTTCGCCTTGTCTTGCTCGCATCTCCGAAGTTTCTCACTTCGTAATTGCAAGGGTAACCGAGCGTTCTAAACTCCCCATTCCCTCCCCTTCCATTTGGAGGGGGAGGGTAGGGTGGGGGTAGGACTTTAAATAATATCGGATTACATTAAGGCACTGTCATTTCGAGGGATATGAGACCCGCGTTAGCGGGCGATTGACCGAGAGAATCCCCCCGTGGTCCGTGCTTGCTCTTTGAAACAGTATAAAAAAATAATCAATTAAGTTAGAGAATTTCTCGCGCGGCGTAAGGAAAGCTGCCGCGCTCGGTAAGGCTATCGCCTTCGGTACGACACCGCTTGCGCCTTTCACTATGCGCAAGCTCATCTCGTGCGGCAAAACAGCGGGTGTCCGCTGTTTTGAGAAGTCCGCACTCGACCCCGTGGTCTGCTCTTGCCCTTTGAAACGCGTACCCAATTCTAAATAAACAGCACCTTAACTTTTTTGCGCAAGCAAAAAACTTTCTTTTCTCTTTCCCCGATTATACAACACAATCGCGGCATATGTCAATCAAATAAGGGCAAAAGGTTTTGGGCAAGGGTTGCGCAAAATGCCGCCTTTGCGAAAAACCTGAAAAAG
>CANRDY010000039.1 GCA_947629515.1 uncultured Clostridia bacterium | reverse complement strand
AAAAGTATACTTTTTTCAATCAAATATTTGCACAATTTTAAAAATATATGCTATAATATGTGTTGCAAAAATATTATATTGGCATCGGAGTAAAAGCACACTTTCTCCGACGCAAAGGAGCAAATGCGAAAATGAAAAAATGCATTACGGCAAGCGTATCGCTTTTAATGGCGTGCGCAATAGCGTTGCCCGCGTTCTGCGGTTGCGCTCCGCAAGAGCCGAATGTTCAGGAAGCCACCGCGTCGACGGTCAGCTATCGTTCCGACGGCAACTACACCACAACCGTAACATTCGGCGACGGCGGGCTTTCGGACGTGCAGGCGGACGACGTTCAGGTCACATACGAGATTTTCCGCGATGACGACTATAACGCCGCAAACAACATTCAAACTTCCACGGCAAGCGACGACGAATTAGCCGAATTAACATCGAGTGTATCCATGTCGCAGTTCTATGATTTAGCCTATGCCGAAGTCAAGGACGTCTCGGTAAGAAACGACGGAGTTATTACGGTTTCGTTTGTAGACAGCAACGCGGCGACTAACGGTACCGACAGTTATAACGTATATATAAAGAGCAAAAATATCTTAGCCGAAGTTCCCGTGGACTTTAAGGAACACACAATAACCGCAAAGGCGGACGGCGAGGACTATGTTCTCGTCTCCGAAGATACCCAAACGGTCCGCGTGACCCTCGTGCTTGACGCCGGAAGCGAGTTTGTAACGCCTTTCCCGTCGGACGCGCTTTCACTCCGCGGTTCGTTCAGAGGAATGACCGTTGCGGATATCGAAGCGCACGGCAGAAACCTCAGCATGCAGCTTTCGGGCGGGCTTGCGACCGACGAGTATTCTTCAGCCTATCTCGACGGCATCATCGACATAGCCGCGTCGGGAATCAAAGACGCCCGCTCGGCGGCAACGGTGCGTATTCCCACAAAGGTGGAAAATGTCGCCTTCGTCGCGCGCGAGCTTGAAGTTGCCGATAATAAAGCGACAGTACCCCTCGAAGCGGTCGGTTCGGCGAGCGAAGATCTGACCAAAGACGATATAGTTTTCGAAGCGGAGTCGGGCGTTACGGTAGAGGGCTTACGGCGCAAAAGCGGCGTTACGACCCTCACCCTCAACGTGGGCGCGGTCGCCGATAAAAACGCCGCGGCGGCAAAGCTCAACGGCAAAACCGTCACGATTAAAGGCTACGAAATCAGCGCGAACTTCGAGCCCGCATCATTCTATCCCGTGTTCGAATATGTCGAACAGTCGGGCGCAAATCTTCGCTTCACCCTCGATTTGTACGTCAGGTGCGGAACTTTCGCTCAAACCCTTTCGGCAGAATCTTTCGCTTTCGGCGGCGGGTTTAAAGGAGCGACTTTCGTCTCGGTAAACCGCAAAAACGACACGGTTGCCGAACTTGTTATCGACATCCCCGCGGGCGGCAACACACCCGAAGAACTCGACCTTGACGGCACTGTCGTCGTAAAGGCGGGCGCGCTCGTCAATTTGTGGGGGCAGGCGAGCGGAAGCGATGTCGAACACACCCGCAACTATTCGCAGGACAGTATGGGGCGCGACCTCAGCGATAAGGATATAACCGCCATAAAGAATATAGTCGGCGGCTTTGGCAACACTCCCACGGGCACGATAATCGACGTAGCTTCGGGCGCGGCTTCGGTAGCGAGCGGAATTTATACCGTGCTCGACTTTATGGGCGTTATCGAGTCCACGCAGACTCAGACGTTAAACACGGTCAAAGAGATCTCCTCCAAGCTCAAAAGCATTAACGACACTTTGAACCGTCAGTACGAGACCATAAAGCAGATACAGCAAAAGCAGTTTACCGATTCGCTCAACAGTTTCGATTCCACGCTCACGACGCTTTCCGACCTCTGCGACAGAATAGAAGGCTTTATGAGGAATGGCGCAAACAGTAAGGTTTCGGGTCTCAGCCTTCCCGCGCTGCCCGCAAATAACGGTTCCACGACGGTTGCGACCGAAGCGCAGTGTAAGGCTTACGCAAAAGCGCTCGTTGACGGTATAGAGGAACTTGAAAATCAGCAAAATTCGACGTTCAAGGGCTTTACATCCGCTTGCGGACAGCTTATCACCGCATACGAAAACGTGGTAAAAAAGGCTATTAAGAGCGTTGGTTCGGGCGCAAATCCCATGACGGAGTACGATACGTATTGCACGCTCGTATGCAATTTCGACACGCAGACTTATAACATGCGCGACGCTTACCGCGCAAATCTCCAATACAACATAGAGCGCGCGTTCGGCGACCTTGTCATATGGTACGAGGGCGACTTTGATAACTCGGATCTTAAAAAGTGCAGAGATCAGCTCAACAGTTTCGAACAGCTACTTACAAAGGACTCGAAACGAGACGGCTATACGGGCGATTTCATCGTTCAAAGGCGCACCGATATTCACGCCCATAGTTATGTTATGAATCTGGATTTCTCGTGTACCGCGTATACTGACGATAATCTTGATGCGGATACCTATCACTGGTTACCGCGTTATGACATAAGTACTGCCATATCCCATGTCGAATTTTCGGGAACTAAGGGCACAATAAAATACGACAGCGATTTTCAGGAGGATCAACGCAACGATTTTGTAAGCCGCATGAGCGGAAGGACCTTAAAACAAGAGATGACTGCCGCGGGCTTTAATAAACGGAACGATTTTCACGTTCTTCAGGAATGGGGCGTAGGCATGGCGTTTTACAGGTGGAAATCCAACGACGGCGGCATTGATCTCGGTGATTTCAGAAGATACTATCACCGCTACGCATATTATATTCCTTGGGACGGAACGGAAATGGAGAAAGTGACCACCTACCGCGAGTATAACGATGAGGATAAAACCTGCGTTAACAATTGGTTTACCCCCGATAAATATGTATAAGCAATTATCCATATTCCGCATATTTTGGTTGAACCGAACAAATCGTACGCCGATAAAAATTAAAAACGTCGGATAAAAACATGATTTTTTTGGGGGCGCGCAAGAATTGCGCGCCCCCAAAATTTTCTCTTTATTCACTGCCGCAAAGTGTTGTATGAACGGGGAAAGTATGTTATAATTATAAAAAAATTACTTGATTATTCAAAATAAAGGTGATTATTATGAAAATCTGCGTTGTCGGTCTCGGGCTTATCGGCGGTTCGATATGTATGTCGCTCAAGCGTTCGGGCTATAAAGTATGGGGGTGGAACCGTTCTCCCAAGCCCGAAACCTACGCCCTGCAAAACGGCATTATCGACGGCGTTGCCCGCACTTCCGCCGAACTCACCGCCGATAGTACCGTCCGCACTTCAAATGACCTCACCCCAAATAACAACGCCCTCTCTTTCGAAGAATTCGACGTGGTTTTTGTTGCCCTTCCGCCCGAGCCTGCGCTCGACTTCATTCTTACAAAATCATTCAAAAACGGCGCGATCGTCGCGGACATCTGCGGCGTAAAGACCTTTCTTTCCAGTGCGATCGAAAGCTCATCCCGCAACTTCCGCTACGTCGGCTGTCACCCCATGGCGGGCAAAGAGGTCAGCACGATCCAAAACGCCTCGGCAACCCTTTTCGACGGCGCAAACATAGTAATAACCCGCACCCCGTCCACCGATTTGCAGGCGAAAAGGATCGTTGAAGAACTTGCGCGGGCGATGGGGTTCGCCCGCATAGTGGAGTGTTCCCCCGAAACTCACGACCGCAAGATCGCCTATACCTCGCAACTTGCGCACGTGCTCTCGAACGCATACGTCAAAGACGTCGAGCTTGACGGCTGTATCGGCTTTACGGGCGGTAGTTTTCAGGACGTCACGCGAATAGCCGGCGTTGACGAAAAAGTCTGGGCTTCGTTATATATTCTCAATTCCGAACCTTTGACCGAGCGCATAGATTCCCTTATAGCCTCGCTCGAAGAGATCAAAGCCGCCATACGTTCGGGCGACAAACCCGCGTTAGAGGGCGTGTTGCGGCGCGGGCGCGAGCTTTTTTCGAGCCGTCGCGGCGAAATTCCCAAGGATAACGATATTTTTGTAAAAAATCTTAAATGAAATTATGGAAATTGAATAGAATATATGTTATAATGAAAGCCGTGATATATTTATGAACGGCAAACGCGCTTGCGCATTTACACTGAGGAGCTTTAACGGGAGCGGGTCTCAAGCGGTCTTACGCAACGCGCCCGCGTTCGTTGAAGAGAAAAAAGACGGCTTTTCGCTTTTATGCGAGGCAGAGGACGAAAGCGGCGTTGCACGCAAAGTCGCGCTTGATTTTTGCGGGAACCGACTTTGCTACGAGGGCGAAAGCTCGGGGCAAAAGTTTTTAATGAGCTTTTGCGAGGATCGCGAGACCGCGGGCTTTGCGGAGGGCGAAGTTAATTTTTCGTTCTCGATCCGCACCGAGCGGCTTTCGGCGGTGTACGGCGGCAGAGGGATTTCCCTCGAAGTCGTCTATTACCTTAACACTTCTTTCGGGTTTGCCGAAGAAGAGCGGTCGCGGGTCAACGCGCTCATAATTTTCAACGGCGACTAATAAGACGCTTAATGCGCTTAATGCGCCAAACCGCTTGTTATAAAGAACGCCAAGCCTTACATAAATCGACTTTACAAAAGAGACGGAGAAAACAATGATCATCAAATATCTCGGACATTCCTGTTTCCAACTGACCGAAAGCACGGGCACGACTATCGTGTGCGACCCATACAGTTCGGAGGTGGGGTTCAGCATGCCCGAAGTCCGCGCCGACGCGGTGACAATTTCTCATCACCATTTCGACCACGACAATCTTAAAGCCGTAAAGGGCAACCCGATCGTCCTCGACAAGGAGAGCAGTTTCGATCTGCCCGGGGTGGAGATCAACGCAATCAAGAGTTTTCACGACGGGGTTCGCGGCAAGCGTCGCGGCGAGAACATAATCTTTAAGTTCAGAATGGACGGCATCGACGTCTGCCACCTCGGCGATCTCGGCGAGGCGTGTTCCCCCGAACTTATCGAATTACTCCTGCCCGTCGACGTTCTGCTCATTCCCGTAGGCGGCAACTACACCATAGACGCGGCAACCGCCAAGGACTATGTAGAAAGGATAATGC
Source organism: uncultured Clostridia bacterium (assembly GCA_947629515.1). Taxonomy (GTDB): domain Bacteria; phylum Bacillota; class Clostridia; order Christensenellales; family Borkfalkiaceae; genus Coproplasma. Next base: position 6,617 of record CANRDY010000039.1, on the reverse strand, counting down.
CCAACGTGGTAATTCCCATGCACTACCGCACGCGCGAACTCAAAATCGACGTTGACAAACCCGACGAGTTTTTAAGACTTTTCGACGAAGAGATGATAGAGGAATCCGAAAGTTGCGAACTCGAACTTTCGCGAAGCGACCTCGGAGAGGGCACAAGAATAATAGTACTCAGGAGGGCTTAAAATGTCCAAAGAGACCCTCCTGCAAGAGATAACCCAACGTTTGGTCGGAAAGACCATACACGAACTTAGGCAAATAGCGCGCATAGTGGGCGTATCGCACCCCACCGACGTAAAAAAAGAACGGCTCATCGTCGAGATCTGCGCCATTGCCGCAAACCGCCTTGAACCCGCGCCCCGTTCGGCGCGCGGCGCGCCGCCCAAGTCCACAGAGTACGACAGACTGCTCGTCGATAAAATTTACGAATGTCGCAGTTTGTACGGAGCGGACGAGGAGAGCAGGGGCTTTGTTATAGAAGTTGCAAACCCCGACGCCGATTCTTCCGCCTGCGACTGTGCGGGAATACTTAAAAAGGGAGCTACGCATGGTTTTTTGAGAACCGATGGGTGTTTCGCTTCCTATTCCGACGTGTTCGTCAACCAAAGTTTTATAACCCGTTACGCCTTGCGCGACGGCGACGAGGTAGAGGGTAAGTGCATAAAAAGCGACGGCGCCGAAGCTCCGTCGCTCATATCGGTTTATGCGGTCAACGGCAAAACGCCCCCCGTGAGATTTGCCGACTTCGGCGAATTTCCGCCCGCATTCCCACAAAAAGCTATTGCCCTTTCGACTGCCGAAAGCGATTTCACGCTCAGGATAATCGAACTGTTTTCGCCCTTGGGCTTCGGTCAGCGCGCCGTTATTATCGCGCCCCCGCATTCGGGCAAGACCGCGCTTTTGAAAGAACTCGGCAGAGGTATTATCCAAAACGCCGTTTCGCAAAGCGGCGTTTGCCAAGATAAAATTTCGCAAAATAAAATTTCCCCAAGCGGCATTTCGCGCAATAATATTTCCGAAAGCGGCGCTTTACAAAATGACCCCCAAACGCTTGTGGTCGCTTTGTCGCTTGCGGCGCGCCCCGAAGAATCGGCGGAGCTGGGCGGCGTATTCAAAAAATTCTTTTTCACCACTTTCGATATGGAAGAAGAGCGGCACGCCGAGGCGTTGTCGTTCGTCATTGCCTATTGCAGGCGGCAAGCTTCGGCGGGCAAGAAAGTCGTGTTGCTTGCCGACGGGCTTTCGAACCTGCCGTTTTCGTCGGGGCTTGCGATTAAGTTGCTCTCTGCGGCAAACAACGCGGGCGAGGCAGGATCGGTAACAGTGGTTGCCGCTCTCTCCGACGACAGCGACGGCGTTAGGTATCTTTCCGAAGCCGCCAACTGCGTTATAACGCTCGCCCCCGCGGCGGGAAAGATCTTCCCCATGCCCGACGTGCTCAACTCATACACGGTCAGGTGCGAGCTTATGCAGACGGCGGAAGAAGTATCGGCGGCACGTGCGATCCGCAGGGCGTTCCCCGCACAGTCGGTCTGCGACGGGGTCGAAAAACTCTTCACGCAAGCGGGCACGCCCGACATAATTTCAAGGTATAAAAGCTGATGGCTGACAGAAATTTTACCGACAAGGTCAAAATCACAATAAAATCGGGCGACGGCGGCGACGGAATGAACTCCTTTAAGGCGTACAAAGGCAAGCCCGCATGCGGTCCCGACGGCGGCGACGGCGGCGACGGCGGAAGCGTGTACATTCAGGCGGACGCAAGCGTCAACGACCTGCTTTCGTTCAGATACGTCTCAAAGTACTTCGCGGGCAACGGCGAACGCGGCGGCACGAACAAGTGTTACGGCAAATCGGGTTCGGACTGTTATATAAAAGTACCCGTGGGGACAATAGTCAAAGACGCCGAAACCGATACCGTAATAGCGGATATGTTCTCGGACGGCGAGGTCAAACTCATCGCCGAGGGCGGCAGAGGGGGCAAGGGCAACGTGCGCTTTACAACGGCGCGCAGGCACGCCCCCAACTTTGCGCAAAAGGGCGAAAAGACCCAACCGCACGTGCTTATCCTCGAACTTAAAGTAATAGCCGACGTGGGGATAATAGGTTTTCCGAACGTGGGGAAGAGCACTTCGCTCTCCAAAATTTCCGCGGCAAAACCCAAGATCGCCGACTATCATTTCACGACCCTTTCCCCCAACCTGGGCGTGGTCAGGTACTACGACAACTCTTTCGTGTGCGCGGATATCCCCGGGCTTATCGAGGGCGCGGCGGACGGCGCGGGCTTGGGGCACGACTTTTTGCGCCACATAGAACGCACGCGCATGCTGTTGCACGTCGTCGATATTTCGGGCGTTGAGGGCAGAGACCCCATAGACGATTTTATCAAGATAAACGAGGAGCTCAAACGCTATTCCGAAAAGCTCGCCTCGCTTCCGCAGATAGTCGCGCTCAACAAGTGCGACATAGTCGGCGCAGAAAAAAACATAACGGCTTTCAAGCGCAAATTCGGCAAAAAGTTCAATATATATTGCATTTCTGCGGTGAAAGGAGAGGGGCTTGAAGAACTTGTAAAAGCTCTGTTCGAAAAACTTTCGACCCTTCCGCCCGTGCAAAGAGTGCCCTCGGACGAGAACTTCACCTACCGCAAAAGCGGCAACCTCGGCTTCGAGATCTACATGGACGACGGGGTGTACGTCGTCGTCGGTTCGCTCGTGGATATGCTCTGCCGCAACGTCGTGCTTTCCGACCCCGATTCGATGGCGTACTTCCAGAAGATAATCCGCGACAAGGGCGTAATTTCCGCGCTTTTGGATATGGGAATGAAAGAGGGCGACACGGTTTCGATAGGCGACGTCGAGTTCGAATATATACCCTGAATTTGCATATATATTGATATTTTCGGTAATTTTTCCCCCCGCGCGTTCTCAAAAAACCCGCGTTTTTTACACACAACAAAAGGACGGTACGACCCGCCCTTGAAGTTAAAAAAGGAGTATTATGATTACCACAAAACAGCGCAGTATCCTCAAATGGCTTGCGGCAAATTTGCGTCCCGTTGGGCAAGTGGGCAAAGAGGGCTTGAACGAGAATATGTTGAAGTCCTTTTCGGAGTGCCTTGAAAAGCGCGAACTCATAAAGATCAGTATTCTCGACAACGTCGCCGAACAGCCCCGCGAGATGGGCGAACGCCTTGCCCAAAGCCTCAACGCCGAGTGCGTGATAGTGATAGGCAGAAAAGCCGTGCTCTATCGCCGTTCCCAACGCACCGATATAGAGCACATTCTGTAACAACTCGGGGAGCGAATAACTTTAAGTACATTTTTTAACAACGCGCGGCGCAAATCATAAAAAATAATTTTCGCGCACCGTACGGGTAAATTTCACTCTCTGTTCAGCACAAGCGCGACTGCGGAAATTATCAAAAGTATCGAGCCGCTCACGATATAATAGACGGGGAAGAACGAGAAGTAGCTCAAAAACAGCAGCGCGGCACCCGACCAGAACGCGGGGGCGCACAGCTTTCTCGAAAAGGCGGCTTTCAACCTCTTAAAAAATCCCGTTTTCGCCTCGCTTTCATAGGCGTATTTTTCGGGCAGCAGCCCCTTTTCTTTAAGGGCTTCGTAAACCCCGCCGATCTGCACAACATCAATGCCGAAGTGCTCGGCAAGCGACAACGCTTCGGGAGCGATTTTGCAACAATATATTCGCTTTTTGCCCCCGCACCTCGCTTTTATCACGCGCGCAACGTCGTCCTCGTTCAACGCCCTCATCTTAAAATCGTAAAAGCAAAACCCGTCGTCCGTGCGTATTTTCCGCCCGCGAATTTCAGAACTCTCCCCGAGCATATCTTTCAAAAGTTTTTTGATATAATTTTCGTCGGAGAGCGAAAGGTGCAGGGCAAGCAGTCTCTTGCCGTTTTCGTCGCGTGAGAGCAGCAGATTTTTGCTCTGTTTTCCGCTTATGTAAATGAACGCAAGCGCGCCGAACAGCAGTGCGGCGGCTATCCCGAAAACCAGCCCCCACATCGCGCTTTTTGTGTAATACCTTACGGCGGTGAAGAATAAGAGGAACGCGCACAACCCCGCAAACAGCGTGTCGAGCGCAAGCGGCAAATTGATCCTGAGTTTCATGCGTTGGTTATTCCCATTTCCAAATGGTTCTAAACTCACCCCAACCCAAACGCGAACCCAACCAAAGCTCAACTCAAACTCAAACCCCAACCAACCCCAACCAACCAAAAAAATGAAGATAGCCATATTCGGCGGGGCGTTCAACCCCGTCCACAGAGAACATTTGAATATTGCGCTTGCGGCGGTGGAGAGCCTCAAACTCGACAAACTCTTTTTCGTTCCCACCAACATTTCCCCGCACAAGAGCGGTTCGCTGTCCGCGCGCCCCTTTCAGCGCAAAAAAATGTGCGAGCTTGTCAAAAGATACAGTCCCGCGTTCGAGGTCTCGGACTGCGAAATTAAAAGGGGCGGTTACAGCTATTCTTATGTGACCTGCCGCCGCTTCAAAAAGCAGTTCCCGAACGACGAGCTGTATTTCATCATGGGCGCGGATATGTTCGCCTCTTTTTCGGAATGGCGCAACCCCGAAGAGATATTAAAATGCGTAACGCTTGGCGTGTGCGCGCGGGAGAACGCGCAGAGTTTAACTAACTATATCCGTGCGTTTTCGGCGGCATTTCCCCACCGCGAAGTAGTGCGTTTCCCCTACGTCGGGGGTGCGGTCAGCTCGACCCGCGTTCGCGCCCTTTGCGCCCTCGGCGAAGACGTTTCGGCGTTCGTTCCCAAAGAAATAGCAGAATATATTGCAAAAACAAAGCTCTATCTGTTCCCCGAGGCGGAGCGGGTCAAAAAGCTGTTGACCGAGGAGCGTTGGGCGCACACCGTCCGCGTTGCCGTCGCCGCGGCGGAGCACTGCCGCAAAGCCAACGTCTTTGAGTACGACGCGGTTTTAGCCGCGCTGTTGCACGACTGCGCCAAGTATCTTGGGGAAAATTCGCCCCTTTTGCAGGGGTTTGAACCGCCCCCCGACGTACCGTTACCCGTACTCCATCAGTACACGGGCGCGTATGTCGCCGAGCACGCGTTCGGAGTTAAGGACGAAAATATTTTGAACGCCATACGCTATCACACGAGCGGAAGGGAAAATATGTCCGCCCTTGAAAAACTCATATTTTTGAGCGATATGCTCGAAGAAGAGCGAGCGTTCGAGGGGGTGGAAGAGCTTAGGCGGCTGTTCGGCGGGGATTTAGACGAATGTCTATGCGCCGCTCTCTGCCACCAGCTTGAATATTTGAAGAGTCAAAAAAAGCCCGTCTATCCTTTGACGGAGCGGGCGTGTAATTATATAAAAGAATATTTGCAATTGAGAGGTTAATTTTATGGAAAGCAACGAAAAAGTAAAACTTATATGCGAGATATTGTCGTCGAAAAAGGCGAAAGGGATAGTATATATATCGGTTAGCGACAAAACGTCGCTTTGCGACTACTTTGTTATCTGCGGCGGCACAAGCAAAACGCACGTAAAATCGCTTGCGGAGAACTTAGAGGAGAAGCTCGAAAAGGAGTACGGCGAAACTCCCCGCAGGGTCGAGGGCTTGCGCGAGGGCAGGTGGGCGGTGCTTGACTACGCCGACGTGATAGTTCACATTTTCGGCGACGAAGAGCGCGATTTTTACAATCTGGAACGTTTATGGACGGATGGCAAAAACCTGATACGCTACTCTTAAAAGTTAAGTGAGTGGGGGAAGAATAATTAATAATAATGAAAAATAGAAATTAAAAAGTAGTAAGAAAGAGAAAAGCAGTCAAAACAGGGAGTAAGAAAAAGTGAAACAGTAAAAAAGAGAGGAGTAAGAAAAAGTAAAAAAACGGGAAGCGGCGGGCACTTTGCAAGTGCCCGCCGCACATTATTCGGAGCGCATTATGATACTGTTCGTTTTGCAATTACCGCCTATTCGCTCCCCTTCACAGAATGTGAGGGTCGAGTGCGGGGCTCTTTGAAACCGACACAAACAATAAAAAAACCTCTTGACAAATTATGACAAGAGGGTTAAAATTAAAAATAAGCAACAAGGGTTTCCCGAAGGCGGTTAAATCAAGCCCCGTAGAGGGGGTGAATTTTTATGAGGATAGAGCTTATACTCTTTCTGTTGGGCTTGCTCGACGAGGGGTACATAGAGGTCGTCCGCGTCACGAAAGATAAAATTTTCTTGACCATAAAAAAATAACCGCCCAAGTTTAGCCACGAACGACGGTTATTTTTTGTAACTGCACGGGGCTAACCGTTTAGGGTTTACCCTTGTTGTGATTTTATTATAAGATATTTATTATCGTTTGTCAATAGTTTTAACAAATAAAAAATAGTCGCCGAGATTTAGTAAATAGCGGCGGCTATTTCTCAAAAAAATCATTTAAGTCAACCGCTTTGGGTTTCCCTTGTGAGTTTATTGTACGACTATATTATGGCTTTGTCAAGTGGGCAAAGAAAATTTTTTTCGCCGCGGGGCGCAATTTTGCGCCCCGCGGCTATAATAATAACTGTCACCCTGAGCAAGCGAAGCGCGTCGAACGGGTCTATTCCGCAGTATAGCGGAGTAATTATTTCAG
>CANRDY010000038.1 GCA_947629515.1 uncultured Clostridia bacterium | reverse complement strand
GGGCGCGGCTGTGCAACAGCCGCGCCCGCCGCTTAATGTTGAACAGCCGTTACGTCGTTCTACTTTCCCGCCGTTAAGACGCATGGTCAAGCGGAACGCTTGCGGCGGGCGCAGATACTGCGCCCGCCGCTTCGTTTATTTTATATCAACTTTTTAATCAATTAATACATTCCGCCCATGTCGGGTCCGCCTGCCATGGGGTTGGCGGCGGGAGGAGTGGGGATATCGGTCACAATGCTCTCGGTGGTGAGAAGGATCGCCGCAACCGACGCCGCGTTCTGCAATACCGAGCGCGCAACCTTGGTGGGGTCGATTATTCCGCTTTCAACCATATCGGCGTACTTGTTTTTAAGTGCGTCAAAGCCGTAGTTCGCCTTTTTGCTGTTCATAATGTTGTTTACTATTACAGAACCGTCGAACCCTGCGTTCTTGGCTATCTGACGGATAGGTTCTTCGATTGCTTTAAGAACTATCGCCGCGCCCGTCTTTTCGTCGCCGTCGAGCTTTGCAACGAGTTTGGTAAGCTCGGGAGCGGTGGAGAGCAACGCCACGCCGCCGCCGGGGACGATACCTTCCTCAACAGCCGCACGGGTCGCCGCCAAAGCGTCCTCGATGCGCAGTTTCTTTTCTTTCATTTCAACTTCGGTCGCCGCGCCTACGTTTATCACCGCAACCCCGCCCGCAAGTTTTGCAAGGCGTTCCTGCAATTTTTCTCTGTCGTAGTCGGAAGTGGTGTCGGCGATCTGCGCTTTAAGCGAACTTACGCGCGCCTTTATCGCCTCGGGTGCGCCCGAACCGTTGATAATGGTGGTGTTGTCCTTGTCGACTTTAACCTGAGCGGCTCTGCCGAGCATATCGGGCGTTACGTCCTTGAACTCGTAGCCGAGGTCGGAAGAAATGACCGTGCCGCCCGTTAAAATGGCGATATCTTCAAGCATAGCCTTTCTTCTGTCGCCGAACCCGGGGGCTTTTACCGCAACGCAGTTCAGCACGCCTTTGAGCTTGTTGACGATGAGCGCGGCAAGCGCGTCGCCCTCGACGTCCTCGGCGATTATCAAAAGTCTTGCGCCTTGCTGTGCGATCGGTTCGATAACGGGGAGAATTTCCTGCAAAGAGGAGATCTTTTTGTCGGTTATAAGAATGAACGGGTTGTCGAGGACGGCTTCCATTTTGTCCGTGTTGGTAACCATGTAGGCGGAGGCGTAGCCTCTGTCGAACTGCATGCCCTCAACGGTGGTAAGTTCGGTGTTCATGGTTTTGCCTTCTTCAACGGTTATAACGCCGTCCTTGCCCACAATTTCCATTGCGTCGGCAATGAGGTCGCCGATTTTTTCGTCACCCGCCGAAATGGAGGCAACCTGCGAAATGGCAAGTTTGCTTTCAACGGGCTTGGAAATCGATTGAATTTTGGCGACAGCCGCGTCAACTGCGGACTGTATTCCCTTTTTGAGAATAATGGGGTTCGCCCCCGCGGCAAGGTTTTTAAGCCCCTCGCGTATTATCGCCTGTGCAAGAACCATGGCGGTGGTAGTACCGTCGCCCGCAACGTCGTTGGTCTTTGTCGAAACTTCCTTAACGAGCTGTGCGCCCATATTTTCAAACGGGTCTTCAAGCTCGATTTCTTTTGCTATGGTAACGCCGTCGTTGGTGATGAGAGGCGCGCCGTACTTCTTATCGAGTACAACGTTTCTGCCTTTGGGTCCCAAAGTGATTTTTACCGTGTCGGCAATGACGTTCACGCCCGTTTCAAGGGCTTTTCTCGCTTCGTCGCCGTATTTGATCTGTTTAGCCATTTACAATATCTCCTTATGATTATTCTACAATTGCCAGAATGTCGCTCTGACGGATTATAGTGTATTCTTTATCGTCAACTTTAACTTCGGTTCCGCTGTACTTGGCAAGGAGCACCTTGTCGCCTACTTTAACCTGCATTTTAACTTCTTTGCCGTCGATAACTCCGCCGGGACCGACCGCTACAACAACGCAAGTTGCGGGTTTTTCCTGTGAAGCGGCGGTGAGATAAAGCCCGCTTTTGGTCTTTTCTTCGGCTTTAAGACCTTCGACAACAACCTTATCGAATAGGGGTTTGATAGTCATTTTTTATTCCTCCGAATTAAAATCATTTCAGTTACAGATATTTTATAACCTTTGCAAAAGTACGTCAAACAAAAAATATATAATTAAGAATACAAAAAATTGATTTTTTTGTGCGCTTGTGATACAATTATCGTGGACTCAAAGGAGCGGCGTATGGATAAGTGGGATAGACGTTTTATGGATATGGCAACGGAGATCGGCAATTGGTCGAGCTGTTGGCAGGAAAACCGCCACGTGGGCGCGATAATAGTCAAAAACAAACGCGTGATAGCCACGGGTTATAACGGCGCGCCGCAGGGAATTACGAGCTGTGCAGACAAAAAAGAATGTCTAAGGAAAAAGCTCGGCATCGAAAGCGGCACGCGGCAAGAGATCTGCTACGCCGTTCACGCCGAACAGAACGCCATAATTCAGGCGGCGCGGGTCGGTTGCAGCGTGGAGGGGTGTACTCTGTATTGCACGCACCAGCCCTGCGTGATCTGCGCAAAAATAATTATAAACGCGGGGATAGCGCGCGTTGTTTATAAAGAGGGCTATCCCGACGAATTTTCGCGTCAGCTTTTCGAAGAAGCCAAAGTTACGCTTCAAAAATACGACGAGTTGCAGTAAAATTTTTGTTTGAACCGCACTTTTTGAGCCGAACGTTCAACGGCAATGTTTATTAAAACGGCACTGTAATTGTTAAAATTACACTGCCGATTATGATAATCGCACTGCGTTTGGGTGAAGTTACCGCAAGGAAAACACGGTTCGGCGCAGAAAAATTAAAAAAACTTTGCCTTAAAATAAAGTAAATTACGCCGTAAAAACGGCGGGGAGGAAAAATATGCAACACCCCAATTATCCGCAAGTTACGATTGAAATGAACAGCGGCAAAAAAATCGTTTGCGAGCTTTACCCCGATAAAGCCCCCAACACGGTTTGCAACTTTATCGCTTTAATTAATAGCGGCTTTTACGACGGCTTGATTTTTCACCGCGTTATCAAGAACTTTATGATTCAGGGCGGCGATCCCTCGGGCATGGGAACGGGCGGACCGGGGTATTGCATACGCGGCGAGTTCGCCATGAACGGCTTTGTGCAGAACACTCTGCAACACACGCGCGGCGCGCTCTCGATGGCACGCACGATGATGCCCAATTCGGCGGGGTCGCAGTTCTTTATCATGCACCAGAACGCCGCTTATTTGGACGGGCAGTACGCCGCGTTCGGCAGAGTTATTTCTGGAATGGAAACGGTGGACGAGATCGCAAACGTGCGAACCGACGCCGCCGACCGCCCGCGCGAGCCGCAGGTGATGAAGCGTGTGACCGTTGAAACTTTCGGTTTGGATTATCCCCAACCCCAAAGATGCTGAATTAAAATTGCAAAGTGCGGCGCGATTTATAAAGTGCGCGCAATCGGAAAAGTACGACGACGTGATTGTTAATTCATACACGCCGCGCAGCGCGTTTTACACAACAAAAAATTAAATTTCGGAGCGAAAAATGGACAATACGATATATCAGAACCCCTTAATAACCCGCTATGCAAGCAAGACGATGGCGCAGAATTTTTCGGACGAGAAGAGGTTTAAGCTATGGCGCAAGCTGTGGATCGCGCTTGCCGAATCCGAAATGGAGCTTGGGCTGAACATAACGCAAGAGCAGATCGACGAGATGAAAAAATACGCCGAGGACATCAACTTCGAGCTTGCCGAACAGTTCGAGCACGAAGTCCGTCACGACGTTATGGCGCATGTGCGCGCGTTCGGAACGCAGGCGAAGAGCGCGATGCCCATAATTCACCTCGGCGCGACAAGCTGTTTTGTCGACTGCAACTCCGAACTTATGATAATCTACGACGCGCTGCAAATTATAAAAACCAAGCTCGTCAACGTTATCGACAAACTTTCCAAATTCGCTTTGAAATATAAAGATCTTCCCACGTTGGGGTTCACGCACTTACAGCCCGCCCAGCTCACGACAGTGGGGAAGAGGGCAACGCTGTGGATACAAGACCTTGTAATGGACTACAACAACCTTATAAACCTTGAAAATTGCTTCAAATTGAGGGGCGTTAAGGGCACAACTGGCACGCAGGCAAGTTTTATGGAGCTTTTTGCGGGCGACGAGAATAAGGTAAAAGAGCTTGAAAAAAGGGTCGTCGAAAAGCTCGGGTTCTCAAAAGTTTATGGCGTGACGGGTCAGACCTACCCCAGAAAATTCGATTATAACGTAACCTGCGTACTCTCGCAGATAGCGCAGAGCGCGTATAAATTCTCCAACGATATACGCATTTTGCAAAATATGAAGGAAGTGGAAGAACCGTTCGAAAAATCCCAGATAGGCTCTTCGGCGATGGCGTACAAGCGCAACCCCATGAGGTGCGAGCGGATAGGTTCGCTCTCGCGGTTCGTCATTTCTATCCCCATGAATACGGCAATAACCGCCTCGACGCAGTGGTTCGAGAGAACGCTCGACGATTCGGCTAACAGAAGAATAGTAATAGCGCAGGCGTTTTTGGCTCTCGACGGCATTTTGAATATCTATATGAACGTAAGCGAAAACCTCGTCGTGTACGATAAAGTAATCGCAAAGCATATTTCCGCCGAACTGCCCTTTATGGCGACCGAAAACATAATTATGGCGTGCGTAAAAGCGGGAGGGAACCGTCAGGAACTGCACGAGCGTATCCGCGTGCTTTCGATGCAGGCGGGCAAACGCGTCAAAGAAGAGGGCGGAGACAATAACCTTTTGGAACTCATCGAGGCGGACGATACGTTCAAAGCCGTTCACGGAAAACTCGGCGAAATATTGAATGTTAAGAACTTTATCGGCAGAGCGCCCTCGCAAACTGTGGAGTTTATCGAAAACGAGGTAAAGCCCATATTGACCGAAAACGCAGCCCTGCTCGGTCAAAAAGGCGTGGTAAACGTGTGATTTTGAGCGTTTATGTCACGCATAGTACTTAATAAAAGAAAAATTCCAACCCAAAAGGTTGGAATTTTGGCAGGAGAGACACGATTCGAACATGCAACCGACGGTTTTGGAGACCGCGACTCTACCGTTGAGCTACTCTCCTGTATCTTTATAAAAATTATATAATAAGCAAAAAATTAAGTCAACTGTTTTGGAGTTATTTTTATGAAAAAGAAATTCAAGCTCGGAATTATCGGTTGCGGCTTTATGGCCGGCGCAATTTTAAGGGGAGCGATCCTTTCGGATTTTTTAAGCGAAAAGAAGATAATCGTAAGCGACCCTTCGGAAGATAAACTCAAAGAAGTTGAGTATTTGGGCGTAAACGTCACCGACGACAATCTGTTTGTTGCCGAAAACAGCGAATTTCTGCTTTTTGCCGTTAAACCCCAAAACTTCGCCGAAGTTGTCGCAAGCCTCAACGGCTACCGCCCCGACAAGGTAATTTCAATAATGGCGGGAGTCAAAAAGAATAAAATCAAAAACAGTCTCGGTGTGGGCGTAATTCGCGTTGCACGCTGTATGCCAAACCTGCCCTGCTCGATAGGGAGCGGCGCAGTGGGCGTGGATATGTCCGACTTTAACTCCAACACCGACGATACCGAATTTATAACCAAACTGCTTTCGGAGCTTGGCGCGGTTCTGAGCCTTGACGAGAGCAAGCTCGACGCGGTCACGGGCATAAGCGGCAGCGGCCCCGCGTATGTGTTTATGTTTATCGACAGCCTTATCGACGCGGGAGTAAGTCAAGGGCTTACGAGGAGCGAGGCAAAGGTACTTGCCGTTCAAACTGTTTTGGGCGGTGCTGAGATGGTCCAGCGTGCCGAAGAGCCTATTTCCGAACTCATTATGAGGGTTTGCAGTAAGGGAGGAACTACCATTGAAGCCGTAAAAGTTCTCGAGAGTGAGGGCTTCCGCGACTCGGTAGCGCACGCCGTAGACGCTTGCGTTAAACGCGCAAAAGAGCTTTCGGTATGAAAAAGGTCGTTTTATACACCGACGGCGCGTGTTCGGGCAACCCCGGCACGGGCGGTTGGGGCGCGGTGCTCATGTACAGGGGCTTTGAAAAGCGAATTTGCGGCGCAGTTCCGAACACCACCAACAACCGCATGGAAATGACGGCAGTCATCGAGGGTTTGAAGTGCCTGAAAGAGCCGTGCGAGGTGGAAGTTTACAGCGATTCAGCCTACACGGTGAACGCCTTTTTGAACGGCTGGACGGACGAATGGCAGAAAAACGGCTTCAAAAAAGCCGACAACAAGCCCGTAATGAACGAGGATCTTTGGCGCGAACTGCTCGCGCTCACCAAAACCCACAAGGTGACGTTTATCAAAGTAAAGGGGCACGCCGACAACGAATATAACAACATATGCGACAAACTCGCCACCGACGCCGTAAAAAAGTACAACTCACAACCGTCCGAGACCTGAGCGTTAAAACCTAAAAATTTTTTAATGAACTCCCCGCGCAATTTAATTGCCCGCGGGGTGTTTATTAATTCAACAAAAATTATAACGAACTTTTAAACCTATCGTAACCGCCGCAGGCAGACCACAGCCCGTTGGCGGTTATTTCAGTTCAGTTTGCGTTTTTTATATCGGTTCCGCTTGCAGTTTTTTTATTTAGCTCCGTTGGCGATAATTATATAAATTCCGTTTGCCGTTTTAACATAAGTTCCGTTTTAATATAAGTTCCGTTTGCGGCTATCAGATAACGCGCGTTAATTATAAAACCCGACAAATTAAATATAATAATAATGTTAATGAAAATTCGTATATTAAAAGACTGTATCAATATTTTGGCGTTGGTGCTGTTCGGGGCGGTAGCCTTTATGTTTATCGCCTACGGGTTGCTCTATAAAAACGTTCCCTTTATCGCGCAGTGGTTTGATCTTCTCTTTTGGCTGTCGTTCGCCGTATGCGCGGCGATAGTCTTTGCTGGGCTGTTGTTTTATATCTTCAAAAAGCAGTCGGCATACCGCCTTACCGTGTGTTCGCTCATATTTATCGACATATGCGCAGGCGTGTTCTTCGCGCTTTGCGCAACGGGAATGTTGGGCACTGTGAACAGCGTGGATAAGCTCCGCGAGTATATAAGCGGGGCGGGCAGTCTCGCCGCGCTCATCTATATTTCGTTTTGCTTTTTACAGGTCGTGCTGTTGCCCGTTCCCGGTTCGGTGGCGGTGGCGGTGGGGGTCGCCATGTTCGGTCCGCTTAAATGCACGGTTTACAGCTTTATCGGCATAGTCCTCGGTTCGTTCGTCGCCTTTATCACGGGCAGAATGGTGGGCTATAAAGCCGTCTGCTGGATAGTCGGCAAAGACAGCCTTGATAAATGGCTCGAAAAACTTAAAGGCAAGGACTACCTGATACTGTCGATAATGTTTCTTTTGCCTATGTTTCCCGACGATATTCTCTGTTTTGTTGCGGGACTTTCGTCAATGACGTGGCGGTACTTCGTTATTATGATAATAATAACAAGGGCTATTTCGGTCGTTTCAACCTCGTATTCGTTCGAACTGATACCCTTTAACACATGGTGGGGAATACTTATCTGGGCGATCCTTGCCGCGCTCGTCGTGCTTTCGTTCTGGCTGGTTCTTAAATATTCCGACAAGATCGACGGCTTTATAAAGAGCAAATTAAAAATTAACAAAGATCAATGAAAGTTACGTTAAACCCCGGCTTGTCGGCTTAACAAAAATCAAAATAACTCTATTAAAAAAAGTAAATCAACGCCGTTGATACCGTCTTAATAACGTATTTATTAACGGTCAAATCTGCAATTAAGGCACAAAAATTGCGCCGCCGTTTCGCGGGGATACGTCTTGAACCGCGCCGCGACCGCGGCGGTAGTTAAAGCCTTTTATCAAATGTAAAAATTTTTGATAATTTCCCTGTTAAAACGTTTTGCAAAAATTTCCAATTCTGCTAAAATGTTATATAGGAAGATTTGGCATTCAGGAGTTTTTATGGATAAAATCAGTTTGCTTCGTGAGCGCACAAAAACGCTTTTAGAGGCGGGCAAGCAGGTCAGAAAAGATATCGAGTCTTTGATCGATGAACAGAGTTTTGTCGAGCTTTCGCGTTACAGCTTTTCGAAAAGCGATTTTTACGACGGCGAAGCTCTTGGGGAAGGGGTAGTCACCGGTTTTGCGACCGTGAACGGTTATCCCTTTTATATCGTGGCGCAGAACCCCGAAGTGCTTTCGGGCGGCGTCAGCAAAGCCAACTGCGAAAAAATCGAAAACTGCCTTGAAAAAGCCGAAAAGGCCTCCGCGCCCGTAATCTGGTTGCTCTCCTCGCAAGGGGTAAGGATAGGTGAGGGCGTTAACGTCCTCGAAGGAATTGCCGCGCTCGCACTTAAAGCCGTTCAGCTTAAAGGAAGCGTTCCCCAATTTCTCATCGTAAACGGCGAGGTTTACGGGCAGATCGCAACGCTTGCGGGTATAGCCGATTTTACTTATTTTATCAACAAAAAGAGCGTGCTTGCCGTCAACAGCCCCCTTGTGCTTGCGGCAAAGAGCGGAAAAAATATTTCAAAATTCGAAGCGGGCGGAGCGGAAGCCCTTAAAAACGCCAATATTGCTTCGTTCACTGTCGAAAGTTTCGGCGAAATCAGAAAGAGCATTTCAGAAATTTACGAATTGCTCTCGGTTGGCGTCGTCGATTCGGAGGAAATGAACGATCCTGTCCCCGAACTCGACAAAAAAATCACAATAAAAGGGCTTTTGAAGGTCTTTGACAAGGGGAGCGCGATAGAAGTCGGCGCGACTTATTCGCCCGAAGTCAAGTGCTTTCTTGCAAGAATGGGCGGAATTGCCGTTGCCGCCGTTATTTTCGACGAGGGCGAGGGCGTTTATCTCACAGCAAACGCCGTTCGCAAAATAAAGGACTTTGCCGAAATGGCTTGTTGCAACAATTTGCCCTATATCACGTTTGTCAACTCTTTGGGAATAAAACCCGAACTCGGCGCAAACGACAGCCTTGTTTTAAGGGAGACGGGGGAGTATATCAATATCCTCGATTGCTTCGATTCGGCTAAAATTTCGGTGGTTTACGGAAAGGCGATAGGCTTCGGCTATACGCTTTTTGCGGCTAAATCGATGGGCTATGACTATTCATACGCCTTTGCAAATTCCCAAATAGCCCTTTTCGACGGGGCGCAGGGAGCTGAAATCGAGTTCTCGGACGAAAAAGCGGATAAGGGCAAACTTGCCGAAAAGTACGCCGAAGAAAATTCCGATCCCATAAATGCGGCAAAGGGCGGCTATATCGACGGGATAATAGCTCCTTCGCTCGTAAAACAGTATATCGTGGCGTCGTTGCAGACGCTTTTGAAGTGAGGCGCGTATGCAGTACTCGTTGCTCGACTTCGTGCGCGGAGAAGGTGAAAAGGCGGGAAGCTGGTATTTCAGCGACTTCGGCGAAGCGCTCATCTACGCTTTGATAGGCTTTGTTATCGTGTTTGTCGGTATAACGATAATAATTGCGATAATATGGTTTATCGGCTTTTTAATGCGCAAAACCGACAATTTTGCCTTCATTACAAAGAGAAAAGAACATAAAAAAGAGGGTGAAGAAATTGCCATAACGCCCGTTAAAGATTCTGACGACGGTGAGATCCCACCCGAAGTAAAGGCGGTAATTGCCGCCGCTATCACGGCTTATTACACCGAAGCCAAACCTCAATGCGAATTCAAAGTTAAAAGAATAAAGAGAGTAAAGGAGAACTGATCATGCGTAATTTTATCATCACCGTAGACGGCAAGAGCTATCAGGTTGCAGTGGAGGAAGTCGGCGAAAGCGCAGAGACCGCGCCCGCAGCTACCGCGGCAACGCCCGCGCCCGTCAAGACGCCCGAAACCAAAAAAACTGCGGTCGAGGGCGAAAAGATTTTATCTCCTTTCCCCGGACTTATTAAAAATTTGCTCGTGGCAGACGGCGCGGCAGTCAAAAAGGATCAGGCTGTCATAGTGCTCGAAGCGATGAAAATGGACAACGAAATTACTGCTCCTTGCGACGGTAAGATAACGTTCAACGTAACAAAAGGTTCAAACGTCGAAACGAACGCCGTGCTTGCGGTGATCGGCTGAGAGGAGTTTGTATGCAGGGTTTACTTGATGTAAACTACGGCGGGATCTTCACCGAGCTGTTCACCGAAATGGGCTTTATGCAAGGCTCGTGGCAGAACTACGTAATGCTTCTCATTTCGTTCGTGCTGATGTATCTTGCCATAGTAAAGAAGTTCGAGCCGATGCTGCTTTTGCCCATTGCGTTCGGAATGTTCTTAATAAATATCCCCGGGGCGGAAAAGGTGCTTTGGGGCGTTCACCCCGAAGGCAACAACGACTACGAGGCGGTTACCGACAGAGGACTTCTGTGGTATCTCTTCTACGGGGTAGAAAACGTAATTTATCCCCCGCTCATTTTCCTCGGGATAGGCGCGATGACCGACTTCGGACCGCTTATCGCCAACCCCAAGAGCATGCTCATAGGCGCGGGGGCGCAACTCGGAATTTTCCTTGCGTTCATACTCGCCATAGCTTGCGGCTTTTCGGTTGCGGCGGCGGCTTCGATCGCGATAATCGGCGGGGCCGACGGTCCTACGGCGATTTTGGTTACAACACAGTTATCCAAAAATCTGTTGCCTATGATAGCCATTGCGGCGTATTCGTATATGGCGCTTATCCCGATAATTCAAAAGCCAATAATGAAATTGCTCACCACCAAAAAGGAGAGGACTATAAGAATGAAGCCTCTCCGTCAGGTGTCTAAGCTCGAAAAAATACTCTTCCCCATAGTGGTAACGCTTGTAATGGGGCTAATACTTCCCGATTCAATTTCGTTGCTCGGCATGCTTATGCTCGGAAATTTGCTGAAAGAATCGGGCGTTGTCGACCGACTTTCAACTCAGGCACAGAACGGTTTAATGAACACAATAACCATTTTCCTCGGAATTTCCGTCGGCTGTAAGGCAAAGGGCGAGCTGTTTTTAAGCGTCGATACGCTTATGATAATAGGCATAGGTCTGCTTGCGTTTATCTTCGGAACGATAGGAGGAATCCTCGTCGCAAAGGTAATGTGCAAGCTGACAAAGGGCAAGATAAATCCCCTTATAGGTTCGGCGGGCGTTTCAGCAGTGCCGATGGCGGCGCGAATTTCGGAGGACGTGGGCAGACAATACGACCCTCAGAACCACTTGCTTATGCACGCCATGGGACCGAACGTGGCGGGGGTGATAGGCTCGGCGATAGCGGCGGGAGTGTTGCTTGCATGCTTCAAGGGCTATGCCGATCCTGCAACCGCGCAGACGGCGGTCAATGCAATAGCGGCAATTTAACGGAGATAAAATATGAACGGCAAAAAAGTTTTGATCACCGACACAATACTGCGCGACGCGCATCAATCGCACGCCGCAACAAGAATGAAGTTCGAGGAAATGGAGCCTGTGCTCTCGCAACTCGACGAAATCGGTTATTACTCGCTTGAAGCGTGGGGCGGGGCGACGTTCGACTCCTGCCTGAGATTTTTGAACGAAGACCCTTGGGAAAGGCTCAGAAAGCTCAAAAAATACCTCAAAAAGACGCCCATTCAAATGCTTCTCCGCGGGCAGAACCTGTTGGGATACAGACACTACGCCGACGACGTAGTTGAAAAATTCGTCGAAAAATCTATCGAAAACGGCGTGGGAGTGATAAGGCTCTTCGACGCGTTGAACGATCCCCGCAATTTAGAGGCTTCCGTAAACGCCATTAAAAAGTACGGCAAGGGCGGCAAATGCGTGTGCGAATGTGCTATTTCGTACACGACAAGCCCCGTTCATTCCACCGAATATTTCGTTAAACTCGCAAAGCAGTTCGAGGACATGGGCGCGGACAATATTTGCATAAAGGATATGGCGAACCTTCTGTTGCCCTTTACCGCTTACGAGCTTATTAAAGAGATCAAAGCCGAACTTCGTCCCGAAACAAAAGTGCATCTTCACACCCATAATACCACGGGTACGGGCGATATGATAAATCTTATGGCTATCCGCGCGGGCGTCGACATAGTTGACTGCGCCCTTTCGCCGCTCGGCAACGGCACTTCGAACCCCGCCACAGAGCCGCTTGTGGCGACGTTGAAGGGGACGGAGTACGACACGGGGATCGACATAAACAAACTTCTTCCCATAGTAAATCACTTTAACAAGGTTGCGGCACGGCTCGAAAAGGACGGCTTCCTCAACCCCAAAGTGCGCAAAATCGACATTAACACCTTGCTTTATCAGGTCCCCGGGGGCATGCTTTCGAACCTTATGAACCAGCTCAAACAAGCGGGCAAAGAGGATAAGCTGCCCGAATGTCTTG
>CANRDY010000037.1 GCA_947629515.1 uncultured Clostridia bacterium | reverse complement strand
CTATGACCCCGTAACGGGCGAAATTGCCATTTGGAAAAAGGACTAAAATTCAGCAATCTCGGCTCCGCCGAAAAAATAAAAAAACTAAGGAGAAAAATTATTATGGAATTAACGAAATTTGAAGACATACAAAACGGTTACAAGAATTTTATGAAGGAATGGGCGACTGGTCAAGAACACCGCTATCGCTCATATGATTATTGCAAAAATCTATTTGAACAGTATTATACCCAAAAGACATTAAATGGCATAAATCTGACCGAGGAAGAAAAGGATTATTTTGCTCTCAATTTATTTTGCTATCTTGCAAGTTGGGGTATGTTACGTGGTAGCGCATGGCTGTTAAAATTAAAATCTTATAGATTTTTTGTCGGTACAGTTGATATTATCTTTAATAAAAAATATGAATCATTGCTTACACTGAATCCATATTCAGAGGATTTCGAAAGTAAAAAAGATAATTATTTTGAATCCATTTGCGATTTGGCAGGAGAGCTTGAAACCGATTTGAAAAAACGTGGCGGTAAGACCTCTATTGTTCTTTTGGGGAAAATTATAATGGGTACATATGGCTGTATTCCTGCTTATGATATGTATGATAAAAAAGCATTGAAAGCACTTGGCTTTAAAGCGCCCTCAAAAATAAAAACTGCTCTTCCCAATACCTTTAAAATTATCCTTGAAAATCGGGAATTTATGGAAGATGCTATGAAAGATATAAAAAATAATAAAGAATATGAGGATAACGATACACATGATACTGCCAACTGCACCGTATTCAAATTATTGGATATGATTTTGTGGGAATACGGGAAAAGAATTAACGAAAAAAAGTGAGAATAAATGAAATACCCCCACTCCCACGACCTTATGTCCCGAACCGCGTCGATGTAAACTACGCTTAAAGCACTTTGCCATAGGCAAAGCGCAACCGCGCTCCGTTTACCTCTCCTTTTCCCAAAAATCTCGCTTCGCTGCGATTTTCGGGAACCCTTTTAATATAGCGCGTATGGCATTGAGACCATAAGGCGCAAAGCCACTATCGGCTCGGCAAAAACAAGCAACGCCCCGCGCGGTTAAAAACCGCGCGGGGCGTTGCTTGGTCGAGGCGACGGGATTCGAACCCACGACCTTATGGTCCCGAACCATACGCGCTACCAACTGCGCTACGCCTCGATTTTTCGTAAGCTCCTATATTATATTATTTTTTTTTAACGCCGTCAAACAATTGCGCCCATAAAATAAATTTTCCAATTGCGCCCGCGCCCTTTCGGCGGGGGAAGGTCATAAGGTAACCCCCCGAGGGGAGACGGCAGTCTCCCCTCGGGGGGTCGGTTCTTATATATAAATGCGTTGCTTTTTGTCCGTTGAAATTTTGTCTTGGCGGAAAAGCCCGCGCGGTCGGCTTATTTACGATTGCGGCTCGTCGGCGGGCTACGCATTTACGCGCGGTCGGCTTATTTACGATTGCGGCTCGTCGTCGGCGGTCGGCGCGCGGGGAGTGAGGGTTACGACCTTTATAAGTCCCCTTTCTATCAACGGCTCGGTTTGCTCGTACGGCAGATAATAATCTTCAGCCGCGCGCTCGGCGCGTTCGATTTTCAGCCCGCTCATCAAAACGGCTATAAGCTCGGCGGCATAGCGCGCACGCCGCTCGTTCTTTATGCGATACATGCACGGCGCGTCGGCATGGGCGGCGTGGTCGGAGACGTTCTCGACCTTGTATTTCGCGTCGGCGTATTCGGCGGGGTCTGCCTTCGATATGGTGACCAAATTACTCGTGGCGTTTTGTAAAATGTAGTTTTGGGCAAGGTCGCCGACGACAGAGGCAACAAAGATATAGCCGCCCGCGTTTTTGAACGCGCCCTTGGTGGGCGAGGTCTCGTCGATTTCGACTTTAAGGGTCAGCTCGTCGCTTCCGACGCCCGCCGCGGAAGCCGTGGGAGTTTTTATGGCTGAACCGTAAACGCCCCCGTCGGTGTCCGCCCAAACGACGGTTGTCGTCGCCTTGTCTATGGTGAACGTCGTCCGATCGCCCGTAAGCGTGTAGTTGCCCGCCTTTGAGGGAATAAGCGCGACCGTTACCGTGTATGTATCGGCGTTTAAGGGGGTTTTATTGGTTTCGACCGCGCCCTGATAGAATATGATGTAGTCGTCTTTGCCGAGCGAGGTCTTGCCGCCGACGACGGAAATGGTTACTTCCACCCTCTGCTCTTCATCGTTGTACTTCGCGTTTTGGGGCGCGGTTATGGAGACGTTGGCGGTTGCCTTTTCGATTTCGCCCGTAATTTCGGCGTTATCTTCCGACATGGGGTCAAAGGCGTAGTTGCCCGCCGCCGTGCCGCCGAGTTTTACAGAAGTTATTGTTACCTTTACGGAAGTTCCCGCGTTCGGGCTTACAAAGGCGGCTGTATATTCCTTAACGGATATCGCCTCTTTGGTGTTGTCCTCGTCCTTTTTGTAGCCCGCGAAGGTGAACTCCGTGATCGTTGCGGTATTATCTCCGTCATAGGTCTTTTTGGTAACGGTCGCGCCCGTTATGGTGAGCGGCGCGGGTTCTATTTCAAAGTCAACGGTAACCGAAGCACCGCCGTCAGTCGCCGTTAAAATTGCCTGATAAGAACCTGCGTTTATCGGCTCGTCAACTGAGTCGCCGCCGCATTTGTATGTGACCGAATAGCCCTCGTGGAACTCCGCCTCGGTCGCCCCCGTGACGGCTGCCTTTATCGCCGAACCGGTATAAATTTTCTCGGTCGGCTTTACAAGGGTGGCCGTGAACGACTGCGCGCCGTCCGCTTCCTCCTTGTGCTCGGGATTGTTGCAAGCGGCTTTAAGCGAATCGCCGTCCGCGCTGTATTCCCACACGTGCGTGGGCGTTTCTTTTTTACAGCCCTCTATGGTTTTTGTTGCCGTAAACGATATATTAACATCGGTTTCATATTGCCAACTAAAATTGCCGTAAACTATCCTTGCGGTATATATAATATTTTCGATAGTGCATGAAACGCTCTCTGTGCTTTTGGTCGTTTCTTTTTCTATCGAAGTCTTTACGCCGCATTGAGTGCACGTTATATCTTTAAAGGTCCTTTCGAATTATCTTCCGTCCACGAGAACGAGCCGTCATGTACAAAAGTGTGCTTGCCAACATACGCCGCGTTTTCATCCTTACCCTTATAAAGACACGATTTTCCGTCCGCGCACTTGAAATATGGAACAGGATCGGTTTCGCCCGCCCACGAAAGCACTTTTTTGGAAAGCAAAACTTCGCTGAGGTTTGTTTTAATGCCGATTTTAACGGCGGGGGCTTTAAAATTATCCTGAACGCTGATAAAGCTAACGCGTTCGGAACCGAGAGCTATAGTGTCAACGCCGCCTCCTCCCCATGTCATTCCGCCGGCTGACACATTGATTTTGCCCGCAATTTTGCCGTTGCCGCCGACCGAGGAGTCCGTCAATATAAATGTGCCACTCGAGACGTTGACTTGGAAATCGGTCGTAGCCGTCAAAGTGTGACCGTTCAAATCAAAGGTACATTCACCGTAATTAGATACCGTTAAAGTATTCCAATCATTAAAAGATAAATCATCCGCAAGCAGTTTTAATAAAATTTTTACCCCGCTATCGGAATATTTCAATACCTCGCCGTATGCGTCGCCGAACGTACCGAAGCCAATTATTTTGTCGTTTATGGTAACGGTTGCAACGGTATCGTCTTTCACCTCGATCTGCTGCGGCAGTTGATAAGTATCAACTCCGCCTGCGAACCGATAGCTTTCGTCTGTCATTGTTATTGTAACAGTATATTTGCCCGCCGTTTTGATTTGATCTGACCCTCCCGCGGTCACGGTGTAATCGGCGGGATATTTAAGTTTTCTGCCCGACTGAGTTTTAACTTCTATACAGTCTGCAATATTCCCGACGATATTGCCGCCCGTAGCGTAAAAAGTTGTCGAATAATCGGACTTCCATTCGGCGGTGACTGTTTCGATAAACTCCTCGGAATCGGTGTTGACTTCGGTCAGATTGAGGTGAAGCGCGGGACGAACGCAGTACTGTGCGCTAACACTTGCGTTATTTTCCGTGCCTGTAATATCCAGATAGTACGCATTGGTAGCATTACTGAAATAACCGGAACGCAGCCATGTCATTTGAACCATGCTGGTGCCGGTGCTTCTTAATGAGACGGTGCTTCTTAATGTTGAATTGGTTTTCCACAGTCCGTTTAAAGTAGAATCACGGTTGCCCGTTTCCGCTAATGAAGGCAGCCATAAATAATCTTCTTTCCATGCTTCATACATTGATTCGGGCTTATCGCTATCGCCTTTGCCTGCATAATTATAGTCATCATTATACCACCTTTCTCCGCTCGGCGTGCCATATACATCGTTTGGACAAGTATTAATAAATTGAAACGAGATGTTCCCCTGGGCATTTTCAGTTTCCTGATAAGCAATGTCTTTGGGCTGAACTATATACTTCACAAGGCTTTTTTCCGCACTTAACATTGTAAAGCGGGCGTATTCGTCATTCGGATCTTGTTCGGTTTTTTCGGCGAGGGCTGAACCCGAAGTTGATACATAACCGCCGTTATTCAGCGCATCAACGCGGATAAGGCTTGTTGAATACATATTGCTCGGATATTTCACTTCCGCATCATTCTCGGCATGATTTGCCCATTGACTTGTTTTTGAAACATTATCGGCAGACTGCCAAAGGTCTAATACAATGTTGTCGCTTTTATCTTTGGTGAGGTAAACCGCGTCCCACTTTTTACCGCCGAACCAAACGGAAACGTTTTTACCGCCGTTATTATTGCGGAAGTTTTCGGAAGTGAGAGGGCTTTCCGCACTGACTTTGTTTGAAAGGTCGTCAAAATTTTCTGCGCCCGCAAGAACAGTGTAAAGTTCTTTAAGCACTCTTTCGTTAAATTTGGAATTCTTTTCGCTATAAATCTCGTCAACGGTCACCCAATCGCCGTCGCCGCCATACGCCGCGTGAGCAGTATTAAAAGGCAAAAACAACAAAAACGCCGCGGACAGCGCAAACGCCATAACCGCAGCCAGAGCCATTAAAAATATATTTCTTCTTTTAGTCATGTACCACCCCCCCCCCCGAAAATTTTTTTTGCGGGGGGATTTGTCCACATTTTTTTCATTAAATATGAAAGTCGATATGCTCTTTTATGTCAATTATTAACGCCGCTTTGTATAAAACTTTAACAATTCTTTACAAATATTTAAGCCGCGCGCTTATTCGCCAACTTGCATTGATGTGTTTTATTTGTTATAATGAGGGGCGGTGGGGCGGTTATTATTTGGAAGTGGGTTCGCGTTTCAAAGGGCAAGAGCAGACCACGGGGTCGAGTGCGGGGTTTCTCAAAACAGCGGACACCCGCTGTTTTGCCGCACGAGATGAGCTTGCGCATAGTGCAAGGCGCAAGCGGTGACCGAGCGCGGCGGTGCTCCTTACGCCGCGCGAGAAATTCTCTCGGTCAATCGATTATTCTTTATACTGTTTCAAAGTGCAAGCACGGACCACGGGGGGATTCTCTCGGTCAATCGCCCGCTAACGCGGGTCTCATATCCCTCGAAATGACAGTGCCTTAATAAGCTCCGATAGTATTTAGAAGTGTGTTACTGTTTTAAAGTGCCCCCCACTGTTCTGTAATAATTACTCCGCTATACTGCGGAATAGACCCATTCGTCGTACCGCTGCGAAGCAGACTACGCCGCTATGCGGCTTCGCTCAGGGTGACAGCTTATTTTAAAAAACCATAAACAATGCGGGAATGGATATGAATTATTCTGTGTGCGAAAGAAAGTTGCTGGTCGTCGAGGACGACCAAAAACTGAAAAGGGAAATTATCGACTACTTTTCCCCGACAAATACCGTGCTTACGGCTTCGGATGTGAATGAAGCCGTGTGCATTTTGAACGAAATCGGCAATGTCGACGTTGTAGTGCTCGACCTTATTCTCAAAAACAGCTTCGGCTTGGAGCTTTTTAAGGAGTTCAACCAATTGCCGCCCGTTATTATCCTCTCCTCTCTGGACGGCGAGGACACTATATTTTCGGGACTGACTTCGGGCGCGGTCGATTACGTCGTTAAGCCCTGCTCCATGCGGCTTTTGGAAACGCATATCGCGCTACGCCTTTTGCCCAAAGCCGACGCGGAGCTGAACTTCGGGGAGTTTTCCGTTAACGCCAACACGCGTTCCGTCAAATACAAAAATATGCCCATTGCGCTCACGGCTTCGGAGTTCAACATTCTGTTCTTTCTGATAAAAAACCGCGGTCGATACTTTACCGCGGACGAAATTTATGAAAATATCTGGTGCGCCCCCAGCCTGCACACGACGGTTATAAGAACGCACCTTTCGTCGCTTCGGCGTAAACTCAAAGCCGCCATGCCCGCAAGCGATATTATAAAAACCGAGTTCAACAAAGGGTACTGCTTTACGGGGGAAGCGTTATGAAAAAGAATGTCGTCAACGTTCTTGTGCTTTTGGGCGTGTTTTTGTTATGCGTTGCTTTTTCGCTCATTCTGTTTTTTGCGGGGAACAACGCCTTTAAGGACACGCCCGTCCGCAAAAAAGATTCGGGGAGCTCTTCGGTCAACACCGTATCCATTCTCGACATAAGCGGCGTTATGAAGATGACGGCGGTAAATTACCTTCCCGATAAATTTGCGGGGCTGAGCGAGACGGTCACGGACGAAAACGACGGCAAGGAGCTTGCACGGCGCGGGACGTATCGGTTCTGCATAGATACTCTTGCAATGGACGAATGGACGCAAAGCGAAAGTCTGAATTGCTTTTTGAAGCCCGACGGAAACTGGCATTTGACAATGTATATCCCGCCCGTGTTTGCCGCGTGCAGTGTGTTTGTGCAACACGAAAATAAGGAATATGTGGGCGCGATCGGGGGATACAACATCGATTATTACCTCAACTACTCCGCCCCCTCGGAGTTTGACGGGAGCGTCTTTCACCAAACGGCAACAAAACCCATGTTTTTGGATATCCCCATTTCTTCGGACGGGAAATATTCAAAGGAATGTAAAGTTACCATTCATTACGAGGCGGACAACGAGAACTTTGTGGGGCTGTTCGGACCTGTGCTCATCGGCGAGGATTCCGCCGTGCGCGGCGCGGTGGCGCAAAACCGCGCTATACTGTTGGGCGGCGCGGTCGTGGGCGCGGGCACGCTGCTCATTTTCCTTTTGATTTGTATTTTGAAGCGGTCGTTTTCGTTTATCCCTCAACTGCTGTTTGCCGTGGGGATATTTTCGGCAATGTTTTCGACATACGCGCTGTTCGGTTCTACCGCGTTTCCGTATTTGATGCTCGGAATAAGGCGGTTTTCGGCGGGGTTTTTGCTGTTTGCCGCCGCGCTGTATCTTCCCAAAAAGGTCGCAAAAGTTCCCGTTTTATACCCGATAAGCGGGCTGGCGTTTGCCGCAACCGTGTTGGCTTTCATATCGCCTTTCTGCACGGGCGCGGTCGCTTATACCGCCGTTTGCTATACTTATATAGTTCTGGCGTTTGTGTGCATTGCGGTAGTGTTTGCGTTTACCATGCTCGACGTTTACAAAAATAAACCTTTGGGGTTGCGGCTGAACACTGTACTTGCGGGCGTTTCGGCGGTTATGGCGCTGTTTGCACGGCAACCCGTTCCGTTTATTATGCTCTCCCCCGCGTTCTGGCTGTACTTCGGGGTGCTGGGAATTACGCTTGTTTTGGGGCTCAGGGAGTTCATTACCGCCGAAATACACAACCGCTACCTTACGACCAACCTCGAACACGAAGTCGAACGGCAGACACAAAACCTGCAGAAAGTGCTTGCCGAACGCGATAATATTTTGCTGTACGTCAGTCACGACATGAAAAGGACGGTCGCGGGAATGGGCGACGCTTTGACCGATTTAAGACAAAAGCTGGGCGAAGCGGAGTTGAGTTCAAAAGGGAACGGGGCTTTATATGCGCCCGAGGCGGATTCTGATGCGAACGGGACAACGGTTACCGATACGACGGGTTCAAAAAAGAACGGGACGGGGTCGGTTACTTATAATACGGGTTCGGACGGGAACGATCTGATCGCGAAGGTCGATTATTTATTGCAGAAAAACGCCGAACTCAAAAAGGACTTTGCCGATTTGGGGAAGTACGGCAAGCAAAACTACATGGCGGAGCAGTCGGACGTGGTAAATCTGAGCGCGATCGTGCTGGGGGTGACGGACGATCTGCGCCCCGACTGCGAGGCGAACGGGATCATTCTGACGGTTTCAGTATCGGATACGCTGAAAGTTTATGCAAAAAAAGTTGCGCTGGAAAGCGTTATTCAAAATCTGGTTCTGAATGCGATAGAGCACTCCTACTGCTCGCACCTGTCGGTGTCCGCCACAAAGCGCAAGGGCTTTTGCCGACTTGAAATTGTTGACGACGGGCGGGGAATTACGACCGACAAGGACGTGTTTGCGCCGTTTGTTTCGGGCGAGCCCTCCGAAAGCAATTCGGGGCTTGGGCTGTTTTTGGCGAGAAATGCGATCGAGACTATGCACGGCGAGCTGACGTACGCCCGCAGAGATAATCTGACGGTCTTTTCCGCCACTCTGCCGTTGGCGTAAAGTTATTTGATTAAATTGTTTTAATTAAGCATTAAACAACGCCCCGCGCGGTATTCTGCCGCGCGGGGCGTTTGGGGTTGGGGCTTAAAGCGGTTACGGGACTAAGGAGGGGGCGAGGAGAGAGGACTGAAAGTAGACTTCGGGGATCTTGCCCGCTATTACGCTTTCGCAGATGAGCACCTCTATCGTCGAGGCGAGATTGGTCGATCTGGACGGGAGTATTATCGATATATCCGATACTATTTCGAGATATAGCGAATGTTTGGTCTGGTTTATTCCCGCCTCGTCGAACTTCGAAACAAACCTGCACTCCACGTTGCTTATGGGAATTATCTTTATGTTTATCGGCTGCCCGAAGCCCGCAAGCGCCTCCACTCCCGTCAGCGCGCCTATCGGCACCATTATGCCCTCCGCGCTCATCTTTGTAAGGTTCTCCTGCGAAAGATACGCCGTGTCGCGCGCTATGCGGTTGATTTTTAAGCTGTCCGTAGTTATGGATGTAACGTTCCCCTCGGCGTCGCGCTCGATCGTAATCAAGTCCTCGTAACGTATGGCGTCGTTCAGGGTGTAATAAATCGCGTCGTTGACGGCGACGGTCGTTATAGACCTTATCGTGGCTTCGCTTATCGAAATCAGAACCTTGGTGACGTTGCGCTGGAAATACACGAGCACGCCGATTATTATAAGGCACATTATCGCCAAAAGCAGTTTGAAGCGTCGGAACTTGGGATTGCGCCCCTCTTTGCGGCGGTTTGTCCGTTTTTTCATACAATATTGTATGAGAGGTTTTGTGGCGGAATGAGCGGCAAAACCGTTAATTAACTGTCGGCGACCAATTTGGGCGAACGCTTTTTTATGCCGTTAAAAACTATTTGCAAAGCCCCGTAAAAAACCGCCGCCGCGGAGGGAAAACCCTTACTTTACGCGACGGTGCTTTTTATAAACTTCATAATACGGCGTCTGTTTTAGCTTGCGCTTGTGACCGAGCACGGATATCCACTTGCGCGGGAGCATTTTTTTGAGAACGCGTTTATACAGGGGAACGTGCTTGTCGTCGTTCCAGCTTCCGAAACAGTGGTGCTCGGCGTAGCCTCCGCCGCTCTTCTTGTTGACCTGATAGCGTTCGAACCAATCTTTGGGGTAAATTTCTATTCCGCATTCGAGCGACTGACGTTTGCCGTTCAACAAAAAATCGGGGAAATGTTCGAGGAAATACCCCGTTATCCAATCGTTGCTGACGGTGAAGTCGCCCTTCTTTTCGAAGTCCTCTTTGAGAATTTTGAGCCATTCGAGCATGAGCGGGTTGCGCGCTTCAGTGCCGATGAGCGCGGTGCCGACCGAAGAATCGAAGATAAAGCCCATGAACATCTTGCAATTCAAGAACTCGTCGAGCGGTTTGAACAATTCTACGTCGGTGTCGATATAAATCCCGCCGAACTCGTAGAGCACGACAAAGCGGAAATAGTCGCTCAAAAAGCCGTACTTTTTGCGTTCGAGCGCGGCTTTGACGAACGCGCTGTCGTCGAGATAGGGTGCGAAATCTTCGTCCGTCCAGAGTTTTACCTCGAAGTCGGGGTGAAGCTCTTTGAACTTGCGCACGTATTCCTTTTGCTCCTCGGGCATTTCGCCCTTGCCGAGCCAGCACGCGTGGATTATTTTGGGTATCATTCTCTCTCCTTAAAGCCGCCGTTTGCGCGGCGGGCGGGGGTGAAGTTATAATTTTGCGGGTGAAGTTATAATTTTGCGGGTGAAGTTATAATTTTGCGGGTAACGTTATAATTGCGGGTTTGCGTTAAACGCCGTGATTTGCGCTGAGTGCGGCGGGTCCAGTTAACTTTTAATAAAACGGGTTCGGTTGATTTTAATAATGCAATGGGTTCGGTTGATTTTAATAAAACGGGTTCAGTTGCTCTCGGCAAGGTTATCGGCGATGATCTCCGCCGCTCTGCCCCAATTGTAGTTTTGCATGACCGACTGCGCGGCTTCCTCCTCCGCCTTGGGGATATTATCGAGGTCTACGAGGCGTTCGCGGTCGTAGGGGTCGAAAAAGGTTGCGGCTTGCCCGTAAATTTCGCGGAATACTTCGATATCGGAAAGGGCGAGACGGCGGCAACCGCAGCAGAGAGCTTCGAGCGGAGGAAGCCCGAACCCCTCGTAAAAGCTGGGCAGAATGAAGCACTCGCACGCCGAATAGAGGTACTTTATCTTTTCGGCGGGGAGATAGCCCGTAAGCGTTACGTTAGGGATATCCGCCGCCTTTTGCCCGTAATCGCCGTCGATTCTGCCGACTATTATGAACCGCTTTGCGGGGTTCTTGCGGGCGAGGTCGAGGACGTATCCGAAGTTCTTGTTTTCGGTGGTGGAACCTACCGACAGCCAGAACGGTTCAGCCCCGAATTCGGCAGAGAAATCGGCAGTGGGAACTTGCAGCCAATGGTCGCCGCCGCTTCCCACAACCACTACGTTTTCGGGTTTTATCTTTTTGTAATGGGCGAGTATGCGGCTTTTTGAGAACTCCGACACGGTGAAGATCTTTTTGTGCTTTGCTATTTTCCAGCCTATGAGTACCCTGTGCGCAAACGCCCACAAGCGGCGGTTCTTGCCCTCTTTATCCAAAAAAGTTACGTCATGCAAAACCAAGTAGTCCTTTTTGAAAAGGGGCGAAAAGTTGGACATGCAAATAAGGTGCGCGCCCGATTTTTTGACCGATTTTGCTATTTTGGCGAGGGTGAAGAGCTGCCAGAACTTGTTGTTCTTTTTGCCCTTTATTAAAACCTTTGCGCCGTCGGGGATATCGCCCGCGGAAAGTTTTATATCCTTGGGCACGGCTATCGTTACCTCAACTCCCCTTTTTACAAGCTCCTTTACGACTTCTCTGTTGAACCGCTGTATGCCCGTTGTGCGCTTGCCGAGGTAACTGCCGTCGACTATGACCTTTTTCATCTTTTGCCTATGTACTTGAAAAGGAGTTTTGTCATGGCGAAGATATTGCGCCTTTTTAAGAAGTCGACCCCTTTTTCACCCTTTAATAATTTGTAGTTACGTTTGTAAAGTTTGTAATACTTGCCTATGTAATTTGAGTTCCACGGCTTCCAATTGGCGTAATGAATTATCACCGCGTTTTTGTTCTTTTTGCGGAAAATAAATTCTTTGACCGATTTGTAGGTCGTGTGGTAGTTGAACTCCTCGCCGACTATGGCGCATTTATCCCAATAAAAGGCGTTCAGTATGTCTTGATCGTGCCATATTATGCGGTCTTTTGAAGATTTGGCGTAGGTGAAAAGCTGTTCGGCTGTGGGAAATTCGCCCGAGTTGAAGTCGACCGCGGTGAAGTCGAAGAGCATTACGCCCGAGTTGAAATAGACCGCGCCGTCGCTGCCCGTGAGCTCTTTTATGTGCTCTCTGCGCACGGCGTTCACCCTGTGATCGGCGGCGGCGCAAATAAATTTGCCCCTGCTCTCGAATAGGGGCGAAATGTCTCCGCGGACTATTATGTCGCAGTCGAGATATAAAACCTTATCGAGGTCGCAAAGGCAATAAGGGAGAAGAATTTTATAATATGCCGTGTAATTTTCGTCGCCCGCCATCTTGGGCAAGCCCGAAAATCGGGAAGGATCCTGCTTAACAAAATCGACCTTGCCCCGTCTTTCGGTTATAAAACGGGTGAGGTCGGATATATCTTCGTCGTTGAAATCGCCGTACAAGACCCGAAGATAAAAGGACTTGTCGGCGTTGGAAGCGACTATTGAGTTGTAAGTCACCTTGAACTTACCTATGTAACTCGAATTGAAGGCAAAGGCGAGATTATACCTTGACATATTCGTTTTATCTGATTTTGGGTTTCTGAGTTCGGCGAGTTGCCGTTCGGATAATTTACGGTTCTTAAATTATAAATCGGGAGTTAAGGTTCGCACCTTTTCGGTTCTTAAATATAAATTGCGTGGTCGGGTTCGCACCTTTTCGGTTCTGAAATTATAAATTGCGCGTTATAAATCGGCGAGAAGATTTTTTATGCTTTGGGAGAATTTCGAAAAAGTCATGAGCGTGCACACGCGCACACGGGCGGCGTTGCCGTAGCGTTCGCGCAGGCTGCCGTCAGCCGACAATTTTTCGATAGCTTCGGCATATTTGCGGACGTTTCGGTTCTCCACCTCTATCCCCGTAAGCCCGTTGACCGACACGAAGTTGACGCCGCTGTCTTTTACGGTGAACGTTACCGAGGGCTTGCCGTAGTACATCGCCTCGGCAAGGGAAAGCCCGAACGCCTCGTTCTTGGTTATCGAGGGGAAGCAGAATATGTCGCACGCATAGAGATATGCTTTGAGTTTATCGTCGGGGAGTTTGCCCAAAAATTCGACGTTGGGACAGGATCTTGCCCTCCGTTTGAGCTTTTCGGTGAGCGGCCCTTCGCCGCCTATGTAGATTTTGTATTTGTCGCCGAGGAGCTTTGCCGCGTCGATGAGATATTGCATGCCCTTGTATTTGACGTGTCTGCCGAACGCAAAGAGAATGGTTTTGCCCGCGTCAGCCTTGCGGATCTCTGCGCTGCCGTCGAGTACGGCAAGATCGACATTAAGGCGTTCCTCGTTGAAACAGCTGGGAATTACCACGCACTTTTGGGCGAATTTGGCAAGGAACGGACTGCCGTTTACGTAGTCCTGCGAGGTTGCGACGACCTTGGATGCCGCTTTCAAAAGGCGGGTGGTTTGACCCGCAACAAACTTGCCGAGGAATTTTTGACGGGTTATGTCGAGGTGATAATAGACCACGAGGTGGCATTTGGGATACTTTTTCAAAAGCCGCAAAAGATAGTGCGCGGCGTATGGGTTGGGGAAGTGAAAAATTACTACGTCGGGGTTGAATTCGGCAAACTTCTTTTTGAGTAATTTTTTGTACTGCGACGCGAACGACTGCGAAAAGAGTTTTATAAAACAGCCGCATCTGGTTACTTTTACACCGTCGACCTCTTCTGTGACGGTTGCCCTTCCCTCGTTATAACAAAAGACCTCTTGCTCTGCTCCTTCGACGCCTTTTATGGCGTTGAGAACGTCGCGCGCGGTCTGTTCGATGCCGCCTATGTGCGGGGATATGTAGTTGGGAATTTGTAAAATTTTCATATGTTGACCGTTTAAGGTGTGTTGTTGGGGGTGGGAGTTACTTTGTAATATATCTACTTATATAATGTAACATTTTTATTGACATTTGTCAATATATAAGTAAAAATTTCACACATATGTCAATGTTTTTGTGACATGGTTTCGACGGCGGTTGTTGAATGTGAACCAAGCCCGTCAATTTCCGAAA
>CANRDY010000036.1 GCA_947629515.1 uncultured Clostridia bacterium | reverse complement strand
GGCAAAAATTTCACTTTTTTGCGCAAGCAAAAAAATCCCCCAAAGAGGTTCTCCATGAAATTTTACAAAATGCACGGAATAGGCAACGATTACATATACTTCGACTGCATGAAAGAAGAGCCCGCCAACCCCGCCGAGCTTGCGATAAAGCTCTCCGACAGACACTTTTCTATAGGCGGCGACGGCGTGATTCTGCTCTGCCCGTCCAAGGTCGCCGACTGCCGTATGCGCATGTTCAACGCCGACGGTTCCGAGGGCAAAATGTGCGGCAACGGCGTGCGTTGCGTTGGCAAGCTCGCCCGTGACCTCGGCTACGTCAAGGGCGGCAAGTGCACGATCGAAACCCTTTCGGGCATAAAAACGCTCGATTTCACGTTCGCTCCCGACGGCACGGTGTGCGCCGCCCGCGTCGATATGGGCAAGCCCGAACTCAGCGGCAAGCTCATTCCGTCGGCTTTTTCGGGCGAAAGGGTGGTGAACGCCCCGCTCATCGTCGACGGCACGGAGTACCGCGTGACCCTCGTCTCCATGGGCAATCCCCATTGCGTGGTCTTTGCCGAACCGACCGCCCTCGACCTTCCCGCGATAGGTCCCAAGTTCGAAAACCACCCCTCGTTCCCCGAGCGCATAAACACCGAGTTTGTGCAGGTGACGGGCGCGAACAGCCTCAAAATGCGCGTATGGGAGAGGGGAAGCGGCGAAACGCTTGCTTGCGGCACGGGCGCGTGCGCCGCCGCCGTAGCCTCTGTTCTGAACGGCTACTGCAAAGAGGGTGAAGAGATAACCGTCTCGCTCCTCGGGGGCGACCTCAAAATCACGTACACGCAGGCGGGCGTTACAATGTACGGTCCCTGCGCCCTCGCTTTCACGGGAGACGTGAATATTTAAGACTTTGATATTTAAGACTAAGATTTAGATATCTAAGACGTCAATATTTAATTAAATTTTATCGATCCTTCCCCCAAACGCCGCTTAATGACCGCCCTTTCATATCAATTGACCTCAAATCCGCCGCCCCCGAAAAAAATATTTTTCGGGGGCGGCAATAAATTTTGTTTTAAGGGTTGCCAACGCGCGCTGTTATGTGTTACAATAAATAGGTATTTAACATAACGGAGTAATTTATGACAAAGTACATTTTCGTAACGGGCGGCGTAGTATCGGGTCTCGGCAAGGGAATAACGGCGGCTTCGCTCGGCAGACTTCTCAAATGCAGAGGCTATAAGGTCGCTTCGCAAAAACTCGATCCCTACATAAATATCGACCCCGGCACAATGAGCCCCTATCAGCACGGCGAGGTGTTCGTCACCGACGACGGCGCGGAAACCGACCTCGACTTAGGTCATTACGAGAGGTTCATCGACGAAAATCTCAACAAATACTCCAACCTCACCACGGGCAAGGTCTATTGGAACGTGCTCAACAAAGAGCGCAACGGCGAATACCTCGGGCAGACCGTACAGGTCATACCCCATATCACCAACGAGATAAAGTCCTTTATCTACAACGTCGGCAAAACGACTTCCGCCGACGTAGTAATAACCGAAATAGGCGGCACGATAGGCGACATCGAAAGCCAGCCCTTCATCGAGGCTATCCGTCAGGTCGCCCGCGAAGTGGGCAGAGACAACTGCTGTTTTATCCACGTTACCCTCGTTCCCTACATTTCGGGCTCTGAGGAGTTCAAATCCAAGCCCACCCAGCACTCCGTAAAGGAATTGCAGGGCATGGGCATCAACCCCGATATAATCATAGCGCGCGTAGATCAGCCTATGCCCAAAGAGGTTCGCGCCAAAATAGCAATGTTCTGCAACGTTGAACCCGAATGTTGTATCGAAAACCTCACCATGCCCGTGCTCTATCAATGCCCTATAATGCTTGAAGAGAGCAACTTTTCGACCATAGTCTGTAAAATTCTCAAGCTCGACCCCAGAGTCATCGACCTTGCCGAGTGGAACAAAATGCTCGCAAGAATAGAGGCGCGCGACAAGTCGGTAAAGATAGCCTTGTGCGGCAAGTACGTTCAGCTTCACGACGCCTATCTCTCCGTAGCCGAAGCTCTCGCCCACGCGGGTTACGAGAACGAGGCGAAAGTCGAGATAAAGTGGGTGAACACCGAAGAACTCACCCGCGAGAACGTAAGCGAAATGCTGGGCGACGTCGACGGTATCCTTGTCCCCGGCGGTTTCGGCGGCAGAGGTATCGAGGGCAAAGTGCTCTGCGCGGAGTACGCGCGGGTCAACAACGTTCCCTACCTCGGCATATGTCTCGGCATGCAGACGGCGGTCATCGAGTTCGCCCGCAACGTGCTGGGGTATGCCGACGCAAATTCAAGCGAGTTCGCGCCCCATTCCGAGCACTGCGTAATAGACCTTATGCCCGACCAGCACGGCGTTAAAATGGGGGGAACCATGAGGCTGGGAGCGTATCCCTGCAAGGTCATCGGCGACATAATGAAGAGGGCGTACAACAAGGACGACATCTCCGAACGTCACCGCCACAGATACGAGTTCAACAACGATTTCCGCGAAGAGATAGAAAAGGCGGGAATGAAAATAGCGGGCACGTCTCCCGACGGCTTATTGGTAGAGGCGGTAGAGATTCCCGCAAACGACTTTTATATCGGCGTACAATTCCACCCCGAATTCAAGTCGCGCCCTCAATCGGCGCATCCTATATTCCGAGAATTTATCTCCGCCGCCGTCGTACATTCCCGATAACTCCCGCAAAGCTCGGATAAGCGGCGCAATACGGCGTTGAACAGCCCGTCCGCCGTTTTACCTCATCGCCGTTAAGACACTTGATTAAACAGAACGTTTACCACAACTTTTTTGCGCCGTCAAAAAAATTTCACTTGCGCGTAGCGCAAATTTCACTTTTGCGCAAGCAAAATCCCCCCCCCAACAAAAGGACTCTCCAATGAACTTCAACACCAATTTCAACAACATTGCCGAAAGTTACCTCTTTGCAGAAGTCGCCCGCCGCGCATCGGCGTATTCGGCAGCTCACCCCGAAAAAAAGGTCTTAAAACTCGGGATAGGCGACGTCACGCTTCCCCTTGCGCCCGCGGTCATCAAGGCTCTCCATTCCGCCGTTGACGATATGTCAAAAAAGGAGACCTTTCAGGGCTACGGTCCTTACGAGGGCTACGACTTCCTCCGCGAGAGCATACAACGCTATTATCTTTCCCGCGGGGTCAAACTCGACCTCTCCGAAATCTTCGTCTCCGACGGCGCGAAGAGCGACCTCGGCAACATACTCGATATTTTTTCAGCCGAAAACACCGTCCTCGTTCCCGACCCCGTTTACCCCGTATACGTCGACACCAACGTCATGGCGGGCAGAAAGATCCTTTACGCCAACGCCACAAAGGAAAACGGCTTTTTGCCCATGCCCGATTATTCGGTGAACGCCGACATAATCTATATCTGTTCCCCCAACAATCCCACCGGCGCGGCGTATTCCGAACGCCAACTCAAAGAGTGGGTCGACTACGCCAACGCCAAAAACGCCGTCATTTTATACGACGCGGCGTATGAGTGTTTTATTGAAGAAGAGGGGCTTGCCCGTTCCATTTTGGGCATAGACGGCGCAAGGACGTGCGCCATTGAATTTTGCTCGTTCTCAAAGACGGCGGGCTTCACGGGCACGCGTTGCGGCTATACCGTCATTCCCCAAGAGCTTAAAAAGGACGGCAACTCCGCCAACAAAATGTGGTTGCGCCGACAGAGCACCAAGTTCAACGGCGTGCCCTACATTGTGCAGAAAGGCGCGGCGGCGGTGTTCACCGAAGAGGGCTACGCGCAAATTCTCAAAAATATCGCATACTACAAGCGCAACGCAAAGATAATCGCCGAGGCAATGGACAGTCTTTCCATAAGCTACACGGGCGGCAAAAACTCGCCCTACATCTGGTTGCAGTGCCCCGACGGAATGAAGAGCTGGGACTTCTTCGATCTGCTTTTGGAAAAGGCGCAGGTAGTGGGAACGCCCGGCGCGGGCTTTGGTGTAAACGGCGAGGGCTGTTTCCGTCTGACCGCATTTGCCAGCGAAGAGGTCACCCTCGAAGCCGTCTCCCGAATCAAATCCCTGCTTTCAAAATAATATCTTAGCAACATAAGCCACTGTCGTGCGCGAAACGCACCCCCACAACGATCAACAATTTTTGGTGAAATAATGGAAAACGGAATAAAGCGCGGAGCAGGCATACTCTGCCACATTTCCTCGTTGCCGGGCAAATACGGCATAGGCACGTTGGGAAAAGAGGCATACGAGTTCGCCGACTTCCTCAAAAAGTGCAAAGTAAAGTATTGGCAAATTTTGCCCCTCGTGCAGACGGGGTTCGGCAACAGCCCCTACCAATCGGTTTGCTGTAATTCGGGCAACCCGTACTTTATCGACCTCGAAGCTCTCAAAGAAGAGGGGCTTTTAGACGACGAAGAGCTTTCAAGCTGTATCGCCCCCGAGGGCGACGTCGACTTCGACGAGCTGTATAAAAAGCGTTTGGGCGTGTTGCGGCTCGCATACGCTCGGTTCGACATAAAAGACCCCGACTTCGTAAAGTTTATCGACGGGGGCGAATTTGAAGACTACGCCGTGTTTATGTCGTTGAAGTCGCGTTACGACGGCACATTCGATACCTTCCCCGACGCATACAAGTACAAAGAGCACCTTGCCGTATACGAGTTCAGAAGTTCGGTCTATAAAAGCGATTATTGCTTTTGGCTGTTCTTGCAGTACATCTTCGGCAAGCAGTGGAAAAAGCTCAAAAACTACGTCAACAATCTCGGCATAAAGATAATCGGCGACATTCCCCTTTACGTCGCCTACGATTCTTCGGACGTGTGGGGTCACCCCGAGCTTTTCAAGCTCGACGAGAACTTAAAACCCACAAAGGTTGCGGGCGTTCCCCCCGATTATTTTTCAAAGACGGGACAGCTTTGGGGCAATCCCCTCTATAATTGGGAAGCTATGGCGGCGGACGACTACGCGTGGTGGATAAGCCGCATCAAAAAGGCGACGGAACTTTACGACGTAATAAGAATAGACCACTTCCGCGGGCTTGACCGTTACTACGCTATCCCCGCCGACAGCAAAACGGCGGAAGAGGGGGAATGGCTTGACGGACCTCAGCTCCGTCTGTTCGAAAAGATAAAAGAACAGCTCGGCGATATCGACGTAATAGCCGAAGATCTGGGGATAATGGACAGCGGAGTTATCCGCCTGCGCCTTAAAACGGGCTTCCCGGGAATGAAGATAATGCAGTTTGCGTTCGACGGAAAGCAGTCCAACGCCTATCTTCCCAAGAATATCGAAGAAAATTCGGTCGCGTACACGGGCACGCACGACAACTCAACGTCGCTCGGCTTCATCAACGCGCTTACCGAACCCCAATTCCGCATTTTCAAAAAACGCCTGCGCGAGGCTCTTGCCACCGAAAACGTAATATTCCCGTTCTCCACGCGCGAGCAGACCGCGCTCGCCCTTTGCGTATGCACGCTCGCATGCCCCGCAAAGCTGGCGATCTTGCCCATACAAGACGTTATGCTCCTCGACGACACCGCCCGCATGAACATACCCGCCGTAGCCGAGGGCAATTGGAAATTCCGCTTAAAGGGCGAACCGTCGCGCTATTCCGCGGCTGTTATGCGAAAGTGTGTTGATCATTTCGGCAGATAACTTTTTTCTCCCGTTAAACTTCGTATATGCTTCGCAATACGGCGTTGAACATCGCTCCGCCTTGTTCGTGTACTTCATTGTACACTCGCTTCGGTCGTCGCTCGTTCGCCTTGTCTTGCTCGCATCTCCGAAGTTTCTCACTTCGTAATTGCATTTTTAAATAAGAACTGAGCAATTTATGGCACTGTCATTTCGAACGCTATGAGACCCGCGCATAATTGCGCGGGCGATTGACCGAGAGAATCCCCACGTGGTCTGCTCGGGGCACTTTGAAACAGATACTCAATTTTAAATAATAACGAATTACATTATGGCACTATTCGCGCGCGGGCGTTTTCCAAACGCCCGCGCGCATATTATCGGAGCAACATAAGGCACTGTCATTTCGAGGGATATGAGACCCGCGCATTAATGCGCGGGCGATTGACCGAGAGAATCCCCCCGTGGTCCGTGCTTGCCCTTTGAAACCGACAACCCAATTCCAAATAATTAAAGCCCCCGCGGCGCACGCGCCGCGGGGGCTTCCTTATTTTTTTCCTCATTTTTTCCTTATCTTCATATTTCTCCTTATTTCTCATTCTCAAAAATACGCGTGCACACCACGGTCATATCGTCTGCGGCAACGTGCCCGCACCTTTCAAGCGCGCCCGCAAGAATTTTATCGGCTAAGTTCTGCGGGTTGAGCGGTCTGAAAGTCCCCAAAAACTCATAGAGTTCGGTGGAAGAGGGGAACGCCCCCGAAACGCCGTCGCTCATAAACACAATAATATCCCCGCTTTTAAGGGTCTGCGTGCACGTCGCGGGTCGCAGATTGTCTAAAATCCCCAACGGCAGAGACGCGCTTTCAAGCACCTTTATTTCCCCCTCGCGCATAATAACGCCCGCGGGCGAACCTATTTTAACGAAGTCCGCCCGCCCGCTGTTTAAGTTGACGGCGGCAATATCTATGCACGCGAACCGCTCGTCGCGGTTAAACGAGAGCAGTTTGTTTATGGTTTTCAGAATTGTCTCCTCGGGCATATCGGCGCGGTAGAACGCCTCGATGAGCGAGATCGCCGTTTTCGAAACCTTGTGCGCGTATTCGCCGCTCCCCATTCCGTCCGAAAGTGCCATCAAAAAGGAGTGGGGCGAAATGCGAATAACCGAGTGCGTATCCCCCGAGACGTTGCCGCCGTTTTTGACTGCGTAAGCCACCCCGAACGCCGCGTCGTACTTGGGCGGCGTTCCGAGCACAAGGCAGAACTTCCCCCCGCCGCAGTCGAGTTTATCGCGCACGGAGAACTTCGCCCCCGCCGCATTTGAAACGATCCTTGCAATTTTGCGTGCGTCGGTTTGCCCGCATATAACGGCATACGCCTCGCCGCTCTCCCCGTCGAAGCCCGCTTCGGGGCACGATATACCGCTCACGGCAAGCGCGCTTTTGATATTTTCGGCAATTTCCCGCCCGCCCGAGTAGGTTCGGTTAAGCTCCACGGCAAAGCTCTTCATAACTTCGGCAACGCCCTTTGCCTGATCGGCAAGCAGCTTTCTCCCCGAGCTTGCGTTCTCGTATTCGGTCATATACCGTCTGTATTCGATTAGTATGCGGTTCAAAGCGTCAAGCACGTCCGAGGGCTTCGCGCACGCCGCCGTAAGCGAAGAGGGGAGGTCGATAAGGTTGACTTTGCCCTTAACGCACCCCGCGTCTATCAGCTTCTTAAAGCCCGCGTACACCCCCGATTTCTCGCACCTTGCCGCCCTTTCGCACCCCTTGCAGCAGCTCTCTTTCAGCTGTAAAAACATTCGCTCCTTTGCGGCGTTTTCGTCGACCTGCTCGTCAAGCGCGTTGAACGCACACTCAATTTCGCGGAACAGTTCCGAAATGCGGTACAGCTTCTCTCCCGTCCGCCGCCGCGATCGCTCCACCGCGGTATCGGGCAAAACTTCCTCCAAAAGGAGCTTTCTTTTAAGCTCCTGCAATTTTTTCGTGCGGGGAATGGCGGGCATAAGCGCGCACAATGCAAGCAAAACGGCGTAGGCGGCGATGAGCGGAATCGAAGTTTTATAACAGCCGATAAGGTAAGAATACCCCGCCGCCAGCCCGCCGCCCGCAACCGAGGGGGCGAACCTTCCCGCGTTCGAAAGCGCAAGACATAGCGTCGAAATTATAACGTACGCGGCAATCGGCTCTATGGTCAGCTCTTCCGCCGCATGTGGAACCGCCGCCGCGAGCGCGGCGATTATGCACGAGGGCGACCTCAAAAGCCTCGCAAAGAAAACAATTCCCGCCGTCGCAAGGCACACGTACACGGCTTGCCCCGCCGTTGCGTAAATTCCCGCCCCCGCCGCAACGCAGGTTATGGCTATCGAAAAGAGTTCGTCCTCTTTAAGGCGGCACTTCATAAGCCTGAAAAACAGCGCGAACACGCACTTATAGGCAAAGTAAGTAAACGCCGCCGTGATAATAGCGGCGACGGTCTTTATAACGTAGGGGTTCAGCCCCGCAAATTCCGCCCCCTGCCACGGCGCGAACAGCACGTACGGCGCAAGCGCGATCAGCATAAACACGGCGATTTCAGCCCGCATTTTGCGTTGCGA
The DNA here is from genome assembly GCA_947629515.1 of uncultured Clostridia bacterium. Classification (GTDB taxonomy): domain Bacteria; phylum Bacillota; class Clostridia; order Christensenellales; family Borkfalkiaceae; genus Coproplasma. The sequence goes on along the minus strand of CANRDY010000036.1, from coordinate 7,437 downwards.
CCTTCTGTAAAGAAAGACTATCGCCGTCATAAACGCCCCCTCGAACAGCGCGACGAGCGAGAGGGTGAGGTCTAAATTGACCGCCGAGGAGAGCACGAACAGCACGGGCGTGGCAATGAGGTTAGTCCCGCACATGAGCATAGCCGAGCACAGCCCGAACGCCAGCGGCGCGCCCCCGAGCGCGAGGTTCATAAACACCGCCCCCGCGGCGTAGACGGCGTATATCGAAAACTGCTTAAAATTAAATCCGAACGGCATGCCACAATTGTAACTTTTCCCGTTCGGAATAATTTGTCATTTAATATTGTATTATAATAACTTTTATCGACTTTTCGCGTAAGTCGCTTGCGCGCGGTTCACAAAATTACGCGCGCCGTTCAAAACTCAGTCGGCGGTTCACAAATAACTCCGCGTTTTGTCAGGAGCGCGTAAACGCGCGTAACAGCCCCGCTCCGCTTTTTACTTTTTGTAAGTCGCCAGCCAAACCATAAGAACGGTAACGTCGGCGGGGTTTACGCCCGAGATCCTTCCCGCCTGCCCTATAGTGAGCGGGCGCACGCGTTCGAGCTTTTCTCTCGCTTCCAGCCTCAGCCCCCCGATAGAGGAGTAATCAATGTCGTCGGGCAGTTTCTTTTCTTCGAGCTTTTTCTGCCGTTCTGTCTGTTGGCGGCTCTTCGCAATATAGCCCTCGTACTTTATCGTCGTCTCCGCGCTCTTGGCAATATCGGCGGGTATGCCGTCCATAACGGCGAAAAACCCGTCAATATCGGTAATTTTCGCCCCGCGCCTTATTAAGTCGGCGTATGTCGCCCCCGCCGCCGAACCCGAAATTTCTTTGAGTTCAATAAATTTAGCGCACTTTTTGGTATCGGGTCTCTGTTCGAGTCTTAAAAGGGCGTCCTCGTAAAAGGCTTTCCGCGCGCGGTAGCTTTGTTCGCGCTCTTCGGTAAAGAGCGGAGTACCCATAATTTTGGGCGAAAGCCTGAAATCTGCCGTGTCTTGCCTCAGCATAAGCGCGTATTCCGCCCGCGAGGTCATCATTCTGTACGGCTCGTTAGTTCCCTTTGTAACAAGGTCGTCTATCAAAACGCCAATATACGCCTCGTCCCGCCCGAGCACAAGGGGTTCGCGCCCCAATATTTTGAACGCGGCGTTTATCCCCGCCATAAGCCCCTGCGCGGCGGCTTCCTCATAGCCCGAAGTCCCGTTTATCTGCCCCGCCGTGTAAAGCCCTTTGACCTTTTTGAATTCGAGCGTGGGAAAAACATCGAGCGTGTCTATACAGTCGTACTCTATGGCGTAGGCGTAGCGCATTATCTCGCAGTTTTCAAGCCCTTCGACCGAGCGGTACATATCCCTCTGCACGTCGTGGGGCATCGAGGTCGACATTCCCTGAACGTACACCTCGTCGGTGTCCGCGCCCTCGGGTTCCAAAAAAATCTGATGCCTCTGCTTGTCCGAAAATCTGACGACCTTGGTCTCAATCGAGGGGCAATACCTCGGTCCCGTGCTCGTTATAGAACCGTTGTAAAGGGGGGAACGGTCCAAATTCCCCAAAATAATTTCGTGCGTGCGCGCGTTGGTATAGGTGATATAGCACTCCCGCACGTTTTCGGGCGGGTTCTTTGTGAGGAACGAAAAGGCGGGAACGCCGTCCTCGCCCGCTTGCCTTTGGCACTTTTCAAAGTCGACCGTCCGCCCGTCGAGTCGGGCGGGAGTTCCCGTTTTGAACCGCCGCACGGAATAGCCGAGCTTTATAAGACTTTGAGTGAGTTTATCCGCGGGGGCGAACCCCGAAGGTCCGCTCTTTTTACGCACGTCGCCCGTAACCGTCTCGGCGTTGAGGTAAACCCCCGCCGCGATTATCACCGCCTCACATTCGAGCACCCCGCCGTAAGTAGTTTTAACGCCCGTAACTCTGCCGTTTTCGGTTAGTATTTCTTCGGCTTCGCCCTGCAAAATGCGCAGGTTTTCGCATCTTTCAAGCGTTCTTTTCATCTCGCGGTGATAGGCGTTTTTGTCGCACTGACAGCGCAGGCTCTGCACGGCTTCGCCCTTGCCCTCGTTCAATATGCGTATCTGCAAAGCCGTCTTGTCGGCGTTCACCGCCATTTCGCCGCCGAGCGCGTCTATCTCGCGCACAAGCTGTCCCTTCGCCGTGCCGCCTATCGAGGGGTTGCACGCCATAAAGGCAATGCTGTCGAGGTTGAGCGTAAGCACGCATGTTTTCAGCCCGAGGCGCGCCGAAGCAAGAGCCGCCTCGCACCCCGCGTGCCCCGCTCCTATAACGACTATATCGTATTTTCCTTCAATAAAGCGCATATCTTTTCAAAAAGTATTGCCCGCCTTGCGCGGGCAATAACGTTATTTTTTCAAAATAATGTTCTTAATGTCGTCAACGTCTTTTGCAATTTTATCGTTGACCCTGCACATTTGCTCTATCTTGTCGCGCGAGTATAAAATGGTGGTGTGGTCTCGCCCGCCAAGCTCCTTGCCTATGGAGATGAGGGGGAGGGACAGCAGTTCGCACATAAGATAGCAGCATATCTGCCTCGGGATCACAAGCTCTTTTTTCTTGCTCTTGCCCGTAAGTTCGGCTTTTGTTATCTTGTAATAAGCCGTCACCGCCGAAATTATCCCCTGCGGGGTAACTTCTTCCTTGCCCTCCGAAACGGCTTCGTTCAGCGCGCTCCTCGCAAGCGAAACGGTTATAGGCTCTTCGTGCAATCGGCTCGCAAACACAACTTTTGTCAGCCGCCCTTCAAGCGTTCGCACGTCGTCGCCCGAGTCCTGAGCAAGAAAGGTAAGAACGTCGTCGGGCACAATGCACTTCTTTTCGAACGCCTTTCTCTTCAAAATGGCTATCTTCGTCTCGAAGTTGGGGGGGAGAATGTCGAACAGCAGCCCGCCCGAAAACCTCGTTCTCAGCCGTTCTTCAAGGGCGGTAAGCTCCTTAGGCGGGTGATCGGACGAAATGACTATCTGCTTTCCCTTAGCCACAAGCTCGTTAAAGGTGTGGAAAAATTCTTCCTGAACCGCCTTTTTGTTTTCGATGAACTGAATATCGTCGATTATCAGCACATCTGCGTTGCGGTAATATTGGCGGAGCTTGTTGCCCTTATCGCGCGCCTCGGGTCCGCGGCTCGTGAACATAGTGTCGATTATCTCGTTTACGAACTGCTCGCACGTGACGTAAATTACTTTAAGGTTGGGCTTTTCGGCGACGATTTTGTTGGCGATCGCCTGAATCAAGTGTGTCTTGCCCAAGCCCGTTCCGCCGTAGATGAACAGCGGGTTATAAGTTCCCGCGGGGTCCTCCGCAACCGACAGCGCGGCGGCGTACACAAACTCGTTGTTCTTCCCCACGACAAAGCTCTCGAACGTGAACTTTTTGTCGAGGTTAACGGGCGGCACTATCTCTTCCTCGTCGGGGGAGTTATAGGCATAGCCGTCGCTGCCCTCGACCTTTAATCTGAAATCGGTAACGCCCACGTCGGCTTTTATAATAGCCTCGCGCATTTTTTCGGCAAGAGTGCCCGTAATGTGTTTAGCAAACGTCTCGGTAGGGGTCTCGAGCACTATAAATCTGCCGTCGACGTCAACGGGCACTAACTTCTCGATGTAAGTAGTGTAGTTGATATGCGTCACCAGCTCCTGCATTTTCTCTTTGATCGGATCGAAAATCCAGTCGAAGTTCCCCTTTTCTGCCATAATCGGTTGAATATCCTTTGAGTTTTCAAAAATTTTTGCTATAATGGTAAGTGTTAAGGGCAGAACCGCTAAGGGCAGAACCGCCCGCCGCCGTCGGCGGCTTCGCCGTGCAGTCCGTTTTTACACGGGCAAGGCGAACACAAATCATTATAATACAAAAAAATATTAAAATAAAGTATTTTAGCTCAAAAATGCACATAAAAAATTTGAATTTAAAAAATTTCAGAAATTACGGCGAAGAGCGGATAGAGTTTTCAAAGGGTCTCAACGTGCTCTACGGCAGAAACGCGCAGGGCAAAACCAACTGCGCCGAGGCTGTATATTACCTCTGCACGGGCACTTCGCCCCGTTCGCGAAAGGATAAACAGCTCATAAAGAGCGGCGAACGGTTCGCCGAAATTTCCGCGGAGGCGGAGGGCAGGTACGGCGATCTTTCGGTCTCCGCAAAAATCTGGGACGGCGGCAGAGAGATTAAGGTAAACGGCAACAAAATTTCCCGCAACGCCGATATTTTGGGAAATTTATACAGCATTTTCTTTTCCCCGCACGAGCTGAGGCTCATTCAGGACGGTCCCGACGAACGCCGCCGTTTTCTCAACGTCTCAATCTCCCAGCTCTCCCGCCCGTACTATATCGCGCTCACCCGCTACAACCGCATACTCGAACAGCGCAACAATCTGTTAAAGGATAAAAATATCAACGTAATAATGGACTCGCTCCCCGTGTGGGACGAGGAACTTTCGAAGTACGCCGCGGCGATCGCCGTAAAGAGGGCGGAGTACATAGCCCGCCTTTCGCCGCTTGCCGCCGAGGCGCACGCCTTTTTGACCGAGGGCAAAGAAGAACTCAAAATTTCCCCCGAAAAGAAATATAAGGGGAGCGAACCCGAACTTCGCGAACGCTTTTACAGAGAGCTTTCCGAAAACTACGAAAGGGACATACGTCTCGGCTTCACCGCCTCGGGACCTCACCGCGACGACGTGGATATAGAAATAGACGGAGCGGACGCAAAGGCGTTCGCCTCGCAGGGGCAGACGCGCACCGCCGCGCTCTCGATAAAGCTCGCCGAAGTGGAGATATTCCGCGAACTTTCGGGCGAAAACCCCGTGCTCGTCCTCGACGACGTCATGAGCGAACTCGACCTGCCCCGCCGCAAAAAACTCACCGAGCGCACGCAGGGCTTGCAGACCATAATAACGTGCACCCACGCCGAACGCGCGCTCTACGGGCTTGAAGCAAACAAGATACGCATAGAGGGGGGAAAGGTCAAAAAATGAGAGCCGATCTTCACTTTCATTCCATTGCTTCCGACGGTCGCTTGACGTGCGAACAGATCGCCGCGTGCGCCCATGAAAGCGGCGTCGAACTCGTCTCGCTGACCGACCACGACAACACATATTTAACGGGAAAACTCAACACGTATTGCAAAAAGTTCTCCATAACCGCCGTCTGCGGCGTCGAAGTATCGGCGTACATTGGCGACTTAAAACTGCACACGCTCGGCTACGCGTTCGACCCGAATAAGCCGTCTTTTAAGGCGTTCATGCGCGAACTTACCGAAAATTCGTACATTCGCACCGAGGCGATCTTATCCCAACTCAAAGGCGTGGGGATAGACATAAAGCTCGAAGAGGTGGTAAAGGAGCGCATTTGCGACGAACTGCCCGTGCACATGGTCTACGTCGCCCGCGCGGCGGTAAAGGCGGGGTATTCGAAGGACGTCAGGGAATTTATACGCGAGTATCTTTTATACGGCAAAGTCGGCAACAGCAACATTGCCCGACCTTCTCCCGAACGCGCCATAGACGAGATAAAAAAGGCGGGCGGCATAGCCGTGCTCGCCCACCCGGGGAGGATAGATTTAGACCGCCCAGAGCGCGAAAAACTCATTCGCCGCCTCGCCTCTGCGGGTCTTGACGGCATAGAAGCCGTGTATACTACGCATACTGAAAGCGATACGGCATACTTTACCCGTCTTGCCGAAGAGCTGGGGCTTTTTGTAACGGGCGGTTCGGATACGCACTTCCCCGACGAATGGCGCAAGATAGGAACTCCGCGCTTCGAAGCGAGTGCGGAACTTGTAAAAAGGTTGACAAATTGTTGATATATATTAAAAAATTTACAAAATTATTATGTATGCTCGCATTTTCTGCGGGCATAATTTTTTGTGCTTCGGGCTTTACCCTAAAAGTTCCGCCGTCCGTAACGATCGACGGAACGCAGGTGGGCGGGCTTACTTTCAAAGCCGCAGCAAAGGTCGTGCGCGACAAAACCGAAAGCCGATTAAAGGGCAGGCGGCTTGTCATAAAAGGCAAAAAATGTCAATATATATTCACTTTTCCCGAAATTTATTATAAAGACGACCTTCCCGAAGTGCTCAAAAACGCCCGCAAAGGCGGAGAGTACAGAACTCAGACGCGCTACTATCTGTGCGGCGCGAAAGAGATAGCGGGGGCTGTTGCCGAAAGCGAGAGCCTCGCTCCCGTCGAACCGTATTTCGAGTTCCGTAAAAGCGGCGAACCGTTCGTCTATTTCAAGGGCAAAGACGGCAGGCGCGCTTCCGCCGAAAAAATCTATAACTCCATCGTCGCTTCTCTTTCCGCGGGCTTTTCCGAAAACGCCGCTCCCGACCCCTCAACCGCAAACCCCCAAGCCCCCACAGCCAATAACCCCTTAGTCGATTTTGCGCCCGTCACGGTAACATTCGAAACTATCCGCCGCAAAAAGACAGTCGAAGAGCTAAAAAAGGGTACGCGGCTCATCGGTTCGTACACGACCTTTTTCGACGGCGAAAATCAAAACCGATCGCACAATATCCGCCTTGCCGCCGAGCTTATAAACGGCTGTATTCTGCCCGCGGGCGGGACGTTTTCGTTCAACGGCACCGTAGGCAAGCGCACGGCGGAGCGGGGCTTTCTGAGCGCGAAGATAATCGAAAACGGCAAGTTCGTCGAGGGAGTGGGCGGCGGGGTCTGTCAGGTGAGCACCACACTGTACAACGCCGCGCTGTTGTCGGGGCTGGAAGTCACCGAATTTCACGCCCATTCGCTCGCCGTGGGCTATGTCGCGCCCTCGCGCGATGCAATGGTCAGTGGTTCGGCGTGCGATTTGAAGTTCAAAAACACGTCGCCCGCGCCCGTTTATATCCGCGCCGCGGCAAATTCGGGGAGTGTTACTTTCGAAATTTTCGGAACGCCCGACGGCGCAAAGTACTATGTGGAAAGCGAAATAACTCAAATAATTCCCGCGCCCGAGGTAATAACGGACGATCCTTCAACCGTGCGCGATGGCAAAGACGGGCTTAAAAGTTCGGGCTATCTTATCATCGACCGCAACGGTTACAAAGTAACAAAACTTCTCCGAACTGACTGTTATGCGCCGATATCTTCCTTTGTTCTCCCGTAAACTTCGTATATGCTTCGTTCTGCTGTGTCGCGCTTGCGCACTCCTCGGTTACGTACTTCTGTGTACGCTCCCTTCGTCGTTTGCGCACGCTCCTTGCATAACTCGCATCTACAAAGTTTCTAACTTCGTACGGGCAATCCCCCCAATCGCCCATTCGCGCCCCTTCACGGCTTGCCGAGAGGGGGAGCTGTCCGCGAACGCGGACTGAGGGGGTGCACTTCCAAATATTATCGGAGCGCATTATGGCACTGTCATTTCGAGCGATATGACACGCGCCATAGGCGCGGGATTGAGCGAGATAATCCCCCCGTGGTCCGTGCT
>CANRDY010000035.1 GCA_947629515.1 uncultured Clostridia bacterium | reverse complement strand
CTTTTATACGAGTACCTGATAGCCTATGAGAGCGACGGCTACTCGGTGGAGAGGGCGGTGGAGAACTTCGACCCCGTTCCCGAGGGGTTCATGCGGGAGTTCTCGCTCGCCGCGCTCATACCCGCCTTTCTGACCTACGAACACGGGCTGGGGCTGGAAGAGTACTTAAAGGGCGAGTTCGAAAAGGAAGAGCAAAGGCTCAAAGAAGAGGCGGCAAAGGAGCTTGAAAGGCGGATAGCCGACCTCAAAAAGAAGATAGAGATCTCGGGCGGGAACGTCGAGGAATACATGCTCGCGCTCGAGGACAGAATAAAGGACTTAGAGGCAAATCTCCCCGTGCTTGCGGCGGTCAAAGCCGAAAACGAGCAGTTGAAGGGCGAGGTGCTGCGGCTCGACGAGGAGCGCAAAGTGCTCTACGGCGAGATAGAGAAGTTAAACGAAGAACAGACAAAATTACAGGAACAGATAAAGAGCGAGAGGGAAGAACACCAAAGGGCTATGGAAGCCCTCCGCGCAGAGTACGAGGGGAAGATAGCCGCCCTGAACGAAGAGCACGCGGCGGAGATTTCCGCCTTAAAGGCGCAGAACGAAGAGCAGATAGCGGCGTTGAAGAGCGCGCAGGCGGAGGAGATTGCCAACTTAAAAGAGGCGCAATCGCGGGATATTGCCGCCCTCGAAGAGAGTTATAAGGCAAAGTTGGCCGCCCTCGAAGAGGCAAAAAAGAGGGAGACCGAGCGGTTGCAGGGGGCGTTTTCGGAAAAGGTCTCAAAGGCGGAGGCGCGCGCCGCGGCGGAAGAGAATCAAAGGCACAGGACGGCGGACGAACTCTCCGAGACCAGACATAGCCTCAACGTCTCCGAAAAGGAGCGGGAAGTGTTGCAGGCAAGGCTCATCGCCCTCAGGCGGGAGTACGGGCTTTTGACGGCGGCGGACGACTTCACCACCGAAGAGGGCTTCAACGCCCTCGAACACGAGTTCGAAGTGCTCGGCAGGCTCGTCCGCGAGGAGTGGACGGACGTTAAAAAGATGCTCGACAAGGAGTTCCGCTCGCACCTCTTCGAGGCTATGCACGCCAAAAAGCCCCGCAAGAGCAGGGAATACGAGGAGCTGAGCGCGGAAGTGCGCTCCCGCCGCGGCGCGCGGAGCGCGCACAGCGATCCGCAGGGAGAACAAAACGCGGGCGAGCAACAGACAGACGGCGCGCAAAATACGGGCGCGCAACAGACAAACGCAGATGACGCGGGCGAACAATCGAGGGGCGATCGCACCCCCGACGATCCGGCGGACAACGAATAACATAGAGACATACAGGCGGTTCGGCCGCGGCAGGCGGCGATTTCAGATATGGCAAAAAAGCAGACCGACAAATTTCAAGTCAGATGGGAGAGGCTGAGGAAGCGTTCCCGACGGCGTTATATAGGCTCTATAATCGCGCTCGTGCTCGTTGTGATCATGGGCGGGACGTTGCTTGCCATACTCATTCACCTCGAAATAAACGGACTACTTAGCGGCATAACCGCCATTTTGCAGGCGTTCCTCGTCGCGCGGGACGTGGATATTACCTTGGTGATATTCTGGATCCTCGCCATTCCGTGCGTTCTTATACTCATAAACATAGTCAACCTCGTCAGAAAGCTCAGGTTCAGAAATTACAGAAGAACGTGGGAAGAGACGGCAAAGCTCGCCATAGAGGAAGAAAAGCACGAGTACAAGCTCAGGCAGGAGAAGTTGAAGCGCACAAAGCGTTTCGGCACGCTCAACGACATTGTCGCCCCCGCGGAAGCAAGGCGCGGACAGAAGATAAACTCCTTAAAGGAACTGTGCGACGGGTTCAGGGATTACTCCGCGTCGGAGCTTAAACTCTACTACACGCGCGGGCAGATCCGCGAGTTCGTCGCAAGCCTCGCCGTCTCGCGCATACTCATAGTGCAGGGCATGTCGGGCACGGGCAAGACCTCGCTTGCCTACGCGTTCGGCGAATATATAGGCAACCCCTCGGCGATAATCCCCGTTCAGCCCATGTGGAAGGAGCGGAGCGACCTCTTGGGATACTTCAACGAATTTACGCGCAAGTACAACGAGACCCCTCTCCTCAAAAAGATGTACGAGGCTAATCTCAGCGGGAACATATACCTCACCGTGCTCGACGAGATGAACATAGCGCGGGTGGAATACTACTTTGCCGAGTTCTTATCACTTTTGGAAATACCCGACCCCGAGCTGAGATATATGGAAGTTGTGCCCGACGTGTGGGAGGACGATCCCCCCGAACTCAAAGAGGGCAGGATAAAACTGCCCGAGAACATGTGGTTCATAGGCACGGCGAACAACGACGACTCTACTTTCGCCATCTCCGACAAGGTGTACGACAGAGCGATGATAGTAAATCTCGATACGCGCACGGCGGCGTTCAGGGTCGAGGGCGGCAAAAAGACGGCGGATATATCCTTTGCGCAGTTCACTTCGCTCACCGAAAACTGCAAGAGGGGCTACGAGCTTACAAAGCGCAACGAGAGGAGACTGAAAGAGCTTGACGAATACCTCATCTCGAAGTTCCGCCTTACCTTCGGCAACCGCATCATGAAGCAGATACGCGCCTATATTTCGGTCTACGTCAGCTGCGGCGGCGACGAGCTCGAAGCCCTCGACGATATCCTGTGCAAAAAGGTCTTGCGAAAGCTGGCGTACAAGGACCTCTCGCTCTACCGCAAGGAAGTCGCCGACGCGGCAAAGTACTTCGAAACGCTCTTCGGCGCGGGAAGAATGTCAAAGTGCACGGCGTATTTGAACCGCCTTGCCAAAAATTGATATATATATTTAACTTTCAGAAACCGAAAAAGCTGACGTAACTTTTAATTAACCCGTAAAAGACGGATAACGGCGGGTGAACGTTACGACCGACCGCGCTATCGGCGCGGGGCGTTCGACAAAAAAACAAAAAGGAGGAGCAGCATATGAAGAGATCCAAGCCCTTTTACATATTGGGTCTTCTGATAATCGCCATTATCATGGTGATAGGCTCTGTCTTTTTGTTTTCGGGCGCGACAAAGGAGAGCCGCGACAAGGCCGAAAAGGACTTTATAGAGTCGGTGCTCGACGGCTTCGACTGGGAGACTTTCCCGTGGGAGACCTTCCCCTTCGACTCGTTCAAAAACTTCCCGTGGGAGAGTCTGCCGTGGGATAAAATTCCGTGGGAGGACATTCCCGAGACTTTCCCGTGGGATAAAATTCCCCCCGACGCGGTGCCGTGGGATCAGATCCCCGAAAACTTCCCGTGGGAGAGCTACCCTTGGGAGAATTTGCCCGAAAACTTCTGGGACGAATTCCCCTTCGACAAGCTCCCCGAGGACTTCGACTGGGGCAACATTCCCTTCGACAAACTCCCCGAGACCTTCGACTGGAACAAGTTTCCCTTCGACAAGCTCCCCGAGGACTTCCCGTGGAGCGATCTGCCTTTGGACAAAATGCCCGAGGACTTCGACTGGAACAACATTCCGTGGGAGAGCCTGCCCGAGGACTTCCCTTGGGGCGACATACCTTTCGACGAGATGCCCGAGGACTTCGATTGGAACAGCATTCCTTGGGAGAACCTGCCCGAGGACTTCCCGTGGGGCGATATACCCTTCGACAAAATGCCCGAGGACTTCGACTGGAACATAGTGCCCTGGGATAAACTGCCCGAGGACTTCGACTGGAACAGCGTGCCGTGGGATAAAATGCCGGGCGACTTCGACTGGAACGGCTTGCCTTGGGAACAGCTCCCCGACGACTTCCCGTGGCAGGATATACCCGCGGGCGATCTTCCCGACGACTTCGACTGGAACAACATGCCGTGGGGCGATCTTCCCGACGACTTCGACTGGAACAGCGTGCCGTGGGAGAGCATGCCCGACGACTTCGACTGGAATAATTTTCCCTTTGAAGATCTGCCCGAGGACTTCCCTTGGGACAGAATACCCTGGCACAACATGCCCGAGGACTTCGATTGGAGCAGAATACCCTGGGAAAACATGCCCGAGAATTTCCCTTGGGAGAGTATCCCCTGGCAGGATATGCCCGAGGACTTCTGGGAGAGCTTCCCGTGGACGGAACTTCCCGAGGGCTTCCCGTGGTACGTGCTTCCATGGCTTCTCATCAACCCCGACCTCGTTCCCGAGGGCGTATTCCCCGACGACTTCTATCCCCCCGAGTGGGACTGCGAGCACGAGTACTCGACCGACTGGGTGGTGACAAAGCCGCCTACCTGCGTTGAAGCGGGCGAGCAGTATAACCTCTGCACAAAGTGTAAGCGGATAATTTCGGAGGCGATCCCTCCCACGGGCAAGCACGAGTTCGGAAGCGACTTTATATGCGGAATGTGCGGCATACGCAAAATAATAGTCAGAAGCGACAGCCATACAAAGGAGTACGACGGCGAGCCCATCTCGATGGAGAGCGCGCGGCTGATAGCCGAGCAGTCGGCTTCGCTTCTTTCGGGACACAGCATAAACTTTGCGGGCATAAGCTACGTTTCCGGCAGCGAACTCAAAAAGATCCCCAACAGCTTTGCGTTCACGGGCGCGGTCGTCGTGGACGGAGAGGGCAACGACGTCTCGGCTCTTTACTACCTTGTAAGGGAGTTCGGCACGCTCGAAATAAAGACGAGGCGCGCCACCCTTAAAACACACGACAGAACAAAGCCCTACGACGGCACTTTGCTCACGGGTCAAAAAGAGGACGCGTATATCGAAAATCTGGCAAAGGGCGACTACCTCGACCTTGAAAGCCTTGTGTTCGGCGACGGCATAAAGGAGATGGGCAGAACCGAAAACAGGGTGACGGCTTTCGTTATACGCAACGCAAACGGCGAGGACGTGACCGACCGCTACTCCATAGAGACCTCTTTCGGACAGCTCGTCATAACGCGCGCCGCATCGCCCGCCCCCTCGGCGATACTGCTTGCGGGCGAGCAATTAAAAGCCGTAAAATACGCGTATTTCGCAAAACGCGATACATTATAAAATACACATTGATAATCAAGTAAACCCCATGCTCTACTCATCATACAGACAAAAACTCGAAAAGCGCATGCAGACCTTTGAAAGGCTGTGGAAGATGCGCGCGCTCATAATTGCGGGCGCGCTGTTCGTGCTTGCCGCGGTTGCCGCGCTGATGGGCGTCAAGGGCATAGTTTTCGGCGAGGTCTACCCCGAGAGCGCGGAGTACGGCGTGCCGATAAGGGCTTCCGCTTCCGCGGTAATGGGCGAAGCCCGCTTCGAGTACCGCATAGCGGGCGGGGAGTGGACGTTCGAAACGCCCCGTCTTGCGGGCAGTTACGAGTGCCGCCCCGTCGCCTATACCGTTGTGGGCACGCGCCGCGAGGGCGAAATAAAGAAATTCGAAATAACCCCCGCCGAGTGCGAAATAACCCTTGCGGAGAGCACGCTCGTCTACGGCGAACAGCCCCGCTTCACCGCGCGCACAAAATACGGCGACGAGCTTACAGTAAACTCCTATTCCGCCGAGCGCGTGGGCGACAGGATAAAGGTGGAATTGGACCCCCAAGCCGAGGGGGCGGTCACGATACTCGCCGAGGACGGCAAGGACGCCACCTCTTCGTATAAGCTCACGGCGGTCGGCGGGGAGCTCAGCGAAATTTCCCGCAAGGTCACATTGAAAATGGCGGACGCGGAGTTCGTCTACGACGGGAAACCCCACTCCGAAAATTCTTACACCCTCGACGGCTCTTCGAAATTCGGGCTTGCCGAGGGCGACAGGCTCGAAGTAACCGCGCCCGTATTCACCGACGTAAAAGACAGCGGCTATAACTACGCCGCCGCGTACACGGTTTATAACTCTCAAAACGAGGACGTAACTTCCCGCTATGCCCTCGGCTTTGTGTCGGGAAGGGTGACGATAAAGAGCAGGGCGTTGACGGTAACGACCCCCTCGGACGAGTTTACGTACGACGGCAAGTATCACTCCTATTCCGACGGGCTTTCGGCGGCGGAGGACACCCCGCTCGCCGAGGGGCACTCCTTCAAAATAAAGAACTACGCCCGCTTTATTCTGGCGGGCGGCGGCGACAACCTCAATTGGGCGGAATACGACATTGTAGACGGCACGGGCGTGAGCGTCATTCAAAATTACAGCGTTATAAATAACTTCGGCACTGTCAGGATAGACAAGAGGGAAGTTAAGCTGTCCTCGCCCGAAAAGAGCTTTGTGTACGACGGAACTCTGCACACCCTCGCCTCTCCCGATTATTTTTCTTCCGGAGTTGAGGGCAACGAAAACTCGGGCTTTGCGGCGGGGGATAATTTAAGGCTGTTGTCCTTGGTGTATGCAGTTGACGCGGGCGAATACAGGAACGACCCCGACTACATTATAGTCAACGCGGCGGGCAACGACGTCACCCAAAATTACGAGATAGAAGAGGAGTTTGCAGACCTTATAATAACCCCGCGCGACATAGCGTTTACCTTTGCGGCAGAGGAGTTCACCTACGACGGACGGAGGCACGCCCCGCAGACGTGCGTCGTCGCCGAGGGCTATTCGCTTGTGAGCGGCGACGCGCCGTCGGCAGTTTTCGAGGGCGCGACCGAGGCGGGCGACTACGTTCAGACCCCCCAAAATATCAATATATATCGAGGTTTGTCAGACGTAACCAAAAACTACAACATAACAGGCGGTAGTTCGGCGGCGTTTAAGATAAACCCCTTGAAGATCTTCGCCGCAACGGGCGACGGAAATTGGGTGTACGACGGCAAGCCGCACTCCGAAGAGAGGGTAAACTTTTCGAACCTCGCCGCGGGGCACACGGCTTCGAGCGTTGCAAAGGGCGCGCCGATTATTACGAACTGCGCCTCAAACGTCTCCAACGAGTTTGAGTTCAGCTGGGAAATTTACGACGGAGCGGGCGTAAGGCGTACCGAAAATTACGTGCTTTCCAAAGAGAGCATAACCTGGGGAAGTCTTAACATAACCCCCCGTCCGCTATTCCTTTCGACCAAATCTTTGACGGCGGACTACGACGGCAAGCCCCACTCGGCGGGCGACCCCGCAGGCAGTAACCTTGCCGACGGCGAGGATATAACCTTTGCGAACACCTCGCCCGCGCCCGCCCGTACCGAAGCGGGGAGCACAAAAAACGAGTTCGGGTTCACATATAAAATAACCGCCGCGGACGGCAGAGAGACAACTTCCAACTACCTGACGTCGGGGAGCGTTACTTACGGGGAAATAACCATAATCCCCCGCTATGTCGCAATACGCACGGGCTCGAACGAGTTTACATACGACGGCGATCCTCACTTTGAAGCGAGCTTCGAGATAGTAAGGGGGAGCTTTGCCGAGGGGCAGAACATAATCTTTACATATCCCTCGTTTATCGAGGCGGGCTACTCATACAACGAGCCCCTGAGCTACGAGATAAAGGATACCGCGGGCAACGTCGTCGACCCCTTAAATTACAACCTCGCCGTTGCAGGCGGAAGCGTTACGATAAACCGCCGCCCGCTCGTCTATAACACGGCTTCGGACAGTTCCGTCTACGACGGTCATATACATTCGGCGAAGAGCTATGAGGAAGATAAATCGTCGATGGGGCTTGTAAAACGCCACGTGTTCACCCCCGCATATGGAGAGTGGACCGACGCGGGCGAACATAAAAACGCGCTTACATACACAATAACCGACCCCGACTCGTTCGGCAAGGACGTCTCGGCAAACTACAAGGTGACGATAAACGAGGGGGTAGTGTCCATCGCAAAGCGGGAAGTTACCCTTATCACTCACTCGGGAAGCTGGGTGTACGACGCTCAGCCCCACTCCGCGGCGGGCTACGATGTCAGGGACGGCGAATTTGTGTTCGACCACAGCGTCAAATACGCGGTATATCCCTCCGGGACAATTCCCGAAAAATACAAAAATCAGCCCTCGGGCAATCTGGGCGTTTTCACTCCCGACGATGCCGAAGTTACAAACAACTATAAAATAACGTGGGAGTACGGCGAGCTTGAAATTACAAAACGCCCCATAACCGTAGAAACGCTCGACAAGGAGTGGACGTACGACGCCACCTGCCACCTCGGCGAACCCGATACGATATCGGTGACCTATTATAAAAACGATACGCTGGGGCACAGCGTCAAACCCGTATACGAAAAAATGTACACCGACGCGGGCGAATACGACAACAGATGTACCGTCCGCATAGAGGACGGAGACGGAGCGGACGTTACCAAATACTACAACGTAGTGCTTATATACGGCGAAAGCAAGATAATTATAAACAAAAGGGAAGTGACGTTTACCACCTACGGCGCGACGTCGGGCTTTACTTCTTCCGATGGCGAAAACGGCGAGTGGGTGTACGACGGAAAGGAACACGCTTACACAACGCACAGCTACGGCAATTTGCCGTCGAAAGCAAACCACGGCTTTTATTGGAGCGATACGACAAAGGCAAAGGATATTACCGATACCGATACCGAAATAGGATATATCGACAATGTGTTCTTCAACCTCTGCATAAGAGAGGGCGACAAGAACGGCACAGACCGCACTTCCAACTATATAATAAAGACCACATGGGGCAAACTGCGGGTAAAATCGCCGATATGCGTGTACGTTTTAACGGCGGCAAAGGAGTACGACGGCAAGCCCCTCGCGCTTACCGACTCCGATTGGTTCATCACCCAAAAGCCGCCCGACGTAAAGGAGAGCGAAGTTACGGTAAAACTTGCGGGAAGCATTACCGTGCCGGGCGAAGTTACGCTTAAAACCGTGTACGCAAACAGCAGTTACCGCGTTACGGCGGCGGGCAAGAACCGCATAGACTTTACGGGCAACAGCGTTTCGCTGCGCATAACAAAGCGCGAAATACGAATAACCACGGCAACCATAGCGGGCGTCAACGACGGATCGCCCCTTTTGGGCACCAACGCCGAAAACGCGTGGTGGCTTTCGTACGGTTCGCTCGTTGCGGGGCACAGGTTCGAAAACTTCGAGGTGACGGGGGTTTTACAGCCCGAAGAAACGGAGAGCTTCAACACCCTTTCCGATTTCAGGGTCGTCGACGGGGCGGGCAACGACGTCACGGAATATTACTCCATAATAAGAAACCTCGGAATTTTGAGCTGGAAGGGCGAAGAGGAGAGCGGCGGAAAAACCCCCGAAACGGGCGGCGACAGCGGCGGCGATCCTTCCCCCGAAACGGGCGGCGATAACGGTCAAAACGGCGGCGGAAGCGGCGATAACGGCGGCAACGGCGGCAACAATAGCGGCGGCACGCCCCCCGAAATTAGCGTAGATAATGCGGGGGCAACGATATGACCGACGATCGCTTTCAGAGAACTCGGCTGCTGCTCGGCGACGGGGCTATGGAAAAGCTGGCGCGCTCCCGCGTTGCCGTGTTCGGTCTGGGGGGAGTGGGCGGTTACGCCGCCGAAGCTCTTGCCCGCACGGGCGTCGGCGCGCTCGAGCTTATCGACGGCGACAGAGTGACCCTTTCCAACTTAAACCGCCAGATATTGGGGCTTGAAAGCACGCTCGGCGTTTTCAAGACCCAAGCCGCCAAAGAGCGAATTTCAGAGATAAATCCCGGGTGCAAGGTCACGATAAAGACGACCTTTTTTCTGCCGTCCTCAGACGACGGGTTCAACTTCGAAGAGTACGACTACGTTATCGACGCAATCGACACGGTGGCGGGCAAACTCGCCATAATCGCGCGCGCAAGGGCGGCGGGCACGCCCGTCATAAGCGCGATGGGCGCGGGCAACAAGCTCGACCCCACGGCGTTCAAAGTCGCCGACATTTACTCGACTTCTGTCTGCCCGCTCGCAAAGGTGATGCGCAGGGAACTCAAAAAAATGGGCGTGGAAAGCCTTAAAGTCGTCTATTCCGAGGAAGAACCCAAAAAGCGCGATCCTTCCCCCGAACTTTCGGAAAACCCCTCGACGCAGGAGGGCGGGTTCGTTCCCTCAAAAAAGGCGACCCCGGGGAGCGTGGCGTTCGTGCCGCCCGTAATGGGGCTTATTTTAGCGGGCGAAGTCATAAAGGATCTTATAAGATAGTCAACAAAATCGGGCGTTAAAAACCGCAAAATCGGGCGTTAAAATTCCCGAAAAGGCGGCGTTCCCAAATGTCGCGCCGAGACCGCGTAAAACCCGAAAATATCGATATATATGCAAAAAACGAGGGGAAATATGCACACACGCGACTTCAAAAACAAAATACGCACTTTTAAGACGATCGCGGCGGGCGCGCTTGCCGCCGTTTGCCTTGCGTGCCTCTTTGCGTTTATCGCAATTTTAAACGCGGGCGCGGCTTTCAACACGGCGTCGGCGCAAACGCAGTCCGACTTCTATTGGAGCGATAAAAATTCCCCCGTCTTTTACGGTGCGACTTCGATAACCCTTTCGAAGAACGCCGTCTCCGCGTTCGACATAAACGATCCCCGCTTCCGCACCTTTGCGCGCGACTTCGAGGACGGAGACCTGAAAGTAACCTGCACCCCGCCCGCCGTAAATACCGCGGCGGCGGGTTCTTACAACATAGAATATACGTGCACGGACAGCCACAACAACACGTCGCGCCTCACCGTGCCCCTTGAAATTACCGACGACGAGAGCGGCGTTATAACCGTCCGCCGCACGGTGTACTGCATACCGTCCGACTGGAACATGACGGCGGCGGGGTTCAGCCGTTGCAACACGGGCGACAGGCAGATTTTGGGAATATATATGCCCGAAAACGCCTCGTTCGAAATACGCCTCGTCACCGAGGGTATGCCCGAAATGACAATCGCCATGCTCAACAACGACGCCTACACCGAGACTTCCCAAAGGATAACCTCGCACGAATTTACACAAATTTCCAATAACTGCACGTCGACAGAAGGCGGGCGCACGCCCGGCAAATACGCCTGCGTTCCCCTTTTGACTTCTCCCAAACTCGCGCGCGGGGTAAACATTTTTACAACTTACGAAGTTGAAACGCGCTATACCGCAAGCGGCGTTCACGCCCTCAACTACTACCACAGCGGCGACGGCGCGCTTTACGAGGGCGGCGAAGAGGGCTTCCGCCAAAAGTGGACGCAAAGCGGCGACAAGTACGGCATTGTCGAAAACAACGTGCTCACGTTGGTAGTTCCCGCCGCCGATATGTACGGCTTTAACGGCATAGACGGCAACGGCAAAAAAGTGGAGGGCTTTGTGTTCGGCGGCTACGAGGAGCACCTCGCCTACTACGAGCGGGTGGTCGAACGAATGGACAAAATCATAGGTCTTTCGTTCACCCCCCAAAGGGCGACCGACCAGAACCTCAGGGCGAAGTATCTTGTAAAGGCTAACGCCCACGGCGCGGGGGCGGCGTATTACTCGGGCAACCACGTGGGCATAAATTCCCCGTCGCTTTTCGCGTTCTTCCAGATGAATTGGGGCGGTCTGCACGAAATAGCCCACGGCTATCAGGGTCACCTCGGCAGCGGCAGCATGGGGCTGGGCGAGACTTCCAACAACATTTTGGGGCACTATATTCAGACAGATAAGACCCTTTACACCTTTGCGGGCGATTGGCTGGGCAAACTTTCCGAAATAGAGGAAGGGCAGAACCTCAAAAGGGCAGACAAGACCTATAACGATTTGGGGGGCGATCCTCAATGCAAGCTGTACGCGCTTATCAACCTCTTCGACTATTTCGAGGGCGAAAACACCTACGCCAAGCTCTTCAGCTACTACCGCGCAAAGGCGGCGGCGGGCGAGATGAGCTCCAAAACCCCCCAGCAGGACGTGTACGCCCTCTTCTTCGCCGAGGAGTATAAGACCGACATAATTCCCTATTGGTCGCAGTGGGGGATAGTCACTTCCGAAGACGTGCAGGAGCGGGTATGGGGGCTTTGCGAAAAGACGGTCTCCATTCTCTTCGACAGCGCGGGAGAGGAAGGCACGGATAAGATCTTGGCGAACGCCGCAGGCGGCTCGGGAAGCTCAACGGGCGCGGGCGGCGGCGCGGCGGGCGGGGGAACGGGCGCAACCGCCCCCTTGAAATACGGGCTTATAACCGACGAACAGCTCGCCGAAGCAAACATAAAGGGCAGTCTTAAAGTCGGCTTCGAAATAGACGACAAATCGGTTCTTTCAAAGGGCGCGGTGCTCTTGCAGCAGGGCGGCGTCACAAAGTATTCGGCAGAGATAGTGGACGGCGTCGCCGACTTTGCGGATATAGCCGCGGGCACGTACATGGTGCGCACGCCCGCCGACTTCGGCTACGACTACTCCTCGGGGCTTGCCACCGTCGAGAACGGCGAAAATACATACACCGTTACCTATACAAAGCGCGAAGAGGCAAACTATCACCCCACGCAATTGCTGATAAAGGGCATACACGGCACGGTCGGCTTTGCGGCTGAGCTTTGCAACGGCAACACAAGGGCAAACCTCACCTTCGGCGCGGCGGATTTGGGCAATCAGGGCGCGGCGTGGAAGGCAAGACCCAACGACGAATTTATAACGGTCACCATAAAAAACGGCGGCGGTTCGCCCCTTTATATGTGGAAAGTGACGGGCGGCGGGTTCTTCTGCTACCTCGAAAACAGACCCGGGTATGTCGGGCTGGAATTTGGATATACCATAAGCGTAAAAACCCAACGCCCCGACCTTGTAAGAGTAATTTCGATGGTGGACGGGAGCGAGATACCCGATTACAACTTTAAGGGAAGCGGCGAGGCGACCCTCTCGTACAGGGTGACGGCGGACGGCCTGGTGCCCGACTATACCGAAGAATTTTCTGTTAAAGACGCGCTCTATTCGCACATAAGCGAAGAGCTTATAGAAAGTCTTGAAAGTCAGGCGGAATTTTTTGCGGACAACCCCCAAACGCTGGGAACTAAGTACCTCGAAAAGTCAAAAAAGGCTAAGTTCGTCGAGGACTACGGCAGACTTTCCGAGGGCGACAAGGCGCAGTTTAAGGAACTCTACGAAAGCCTTGTAAAGGGCGGCGTTCCAACCGTTACCGCCTTAAAGGATAGCGTCGAGGCAAGGTCGTTTGCCGACGTCGACTGGAACGCGTGCTTTACGGCGTTCGACAGCGAGGACGGCGAGATAAAGTACGGTGACAAGGTCGAAATAGTCTCCTCCACAGACGGGCAGACCAAGGGCACGTTCGAGGTCGAAATAGTCGTGCGCGACTACGACGGCAACCAAGGTTCGTGCAAGATCTCCGTGACCGTCACCGAGGACACCCACGGCGCGGACATTGGCGGGTTGGCGGTCAAGATAATCGCGGCAGTAGCGGCTGTTCTCGCCGCCGCGCTCATAATCTTCCTTATAATCTTCTTCATTCGCCGCAGAGAAAAGCCCGCAAAGGCTGAAAATTCGGCAGACGGCAAACAAGTTGACGGTACAGCGGTAACTTCGACCCCCGCCGCCACAACAAACAAGCCCTCCGCTTCCGCCCGTCAAAAGCCGACCGCAACCCCCAAACCCGCGGCAACTACGGCAAAGAAGCCCGCAACTGTAAAGCTGACGGCGCAAAAGCCGACCACAACAGCGGCGCAAAAGCCCGCGGCAACTACGGCAAAGAAAACCGCGGCAACAACCGCGCAGAAGCCGACGGCAACTACGGCAAAAAAGCCCGCAACGACAAAGGGGGCGACGGGCAAAACCGCGCCCGCACGGGGAAGTTCGGGCAAGACAGGTTCGACCGCAAAAAAGCCCGCCGATAAAAAGAACGGCGGCAAAAAGTGATAAAAGCCGTCTCTGTCAGCGGCGCAAAGGCAAGCCGTCGTAAAAGAGCGGTTCAAAAACAAGACGACAAAAACGGGCGCATCGCACAAAAAAAGGTCTTTACATATTACTGCGGTTGTGGTATAATATACCCGTAAAAAAATTTTTTTAAGGAGAACTCAAATGGGATTCGAACAGAACTTTTCACTCAAAGGCAAAATCGCGTGGGTGACGGGGGCTTCCTACGGAATAGGCTTCGCCATCGCCACCGCCTACGCGCAGTCGGGCGCGACCATCGTGTTCAACGACATCAATCAGGACCTTGTCGACAAGGGAATTAAAGCCTACGCCGACGAGGGCATAAAGGCGCACGGCTATGTGTGCGACGTCACCGACGAAGCGGCTGTTACCGCACTCGTTCAGAAGATCGAAAAGGAAGTGGGGGTCGTCGATATTCTCGTCAACAACGCGGGCATAATAAGGCGCATACCCATGACCGAGATGAGCGCGGCGGAGTTCAGAAAGGTGGTCGACGTCGACTTAAACGCGCCCTTTATAGTCTCCAAAGCCGTAATACCTTCCATGATAAAAAAAGGTCACGGCAAGATAATCAATATCTGCTCGATGATGAGCGAGCTCGGCAGAGAGACCGTTTCGGCGTACGCCGCGGCGAAAGGCGGACTTAAAATGCTCACCCGCAACATATGCTCGGAGTACGGCAAGTACAATATCCAGTGCAACGGCATAGGACCGGGATATATCGCAACGCCGCAGACCGCGCCTTTAAGGGAACGTCAGCCCGACGGTTCGCGCCATCCCTTCGACAGCTTCATAATCGCCAAAACGCCCGCCGAACGCTGGGGCGAGACCAAAGACCTTATGGGACCCGCGGTATTCCTTGCCTCCGACGCTTCGAACTTCGTCAACGGGCACATACTCTACGTCGACGGCGGTATTCTCGCCTACATCGGCAAACAGCCGTAAACGTTCCGCAAGCGTTCCGTAAACGTTCCGTTTAATCATGATTCTTAACGGCGGAATGGTTGACAGACATATAGGCTTATCAACGCGAGCAAGCGTTCCGCTTGAGCGGCGTGTCGCCGCGGACGGGATTCTTAACGGCGGGGAAGTAAAACGGACATATAGGCTGTTCAACTTGAAGCGGCGGGCACTTGAAAAAGTGCCCGCCGCATTATGTTGATAAGCCAACACGCTTGTTTACCCTCAAAGTAATTAAGATACAAGGTTAAGCGGAACGCTTACCGTAATTGTTTAAACTTGTTCAAACCGAATGCTTGGGGAAGTTTGCACTTGACACCCGCTCCCGTTATGTAGTAAAATGTAATTACAATAAACCCGTAACGGGGAATAACTTTAAAAAAAGGATAATTATGAAAAAGATCTTAATTGCTCTGTTAATGGCTCTTTTGGCGGCGTTCTGCTTTGCGGGTTGCGCGGGCGGCGAACAGCCGGGCGGCGCGGGCGGCGGTTCTCAAAGCGGCGCGGAGGGCGGCTCGGGTTCAACGCCCCAGCACACGCACACCTACAACGAAAGTTTTTACGTTTACGACGATACCACCCACTGGCGCGCCTCTACCTGTGAGCACTTTACGGAGCGCGGAAGCGAGGCGACTCACACCATGAGCGGCGGAACGTGCTCGGTCTGCGGTTACAGCCAGACGGGTATGACCTTAGACGACTTCATGGCAAATCACGCCGAAAAGGCAAGGGAATTTGCACATTCGTACTTCGGCAATTTGATATTGGATTCGTTGGACGCGCAGACTATTCAGAATATAGTTTCGGACTTTGTATTTTTCCAAACCGACGCAAACAACAAAGTTACGGGCTTGACTTATTTATATACGATCCCAGCCTCGGGCACTTCCGCAGGCAAAAACCGGGTCGAAATGTATACCGTTAGCAACAATCTTAATATAGACCTTAAAGAGGTAGCCGCGGGGCACAGCGCAGCCTTTACGCAGTACGTAACATATAAATCGGGTACGCATATCTGGCCATTTCCCTCAATCATGCCGTCGTACGTGCCGGGGGAGACCAAATTCAACGACGTCGCCGCGGCGTTATGCGCAAAGGGAAAGGATAAAGCGGGCGCGGGAGAATACACCCTCGTTCTCCGTTTGCCGAGCGTAACTTTCAACAACGGCAAGGCATAAATCATAGTTTTGGATATTTATGACGGCGGATGTGCCTATTACGGGGCGACGGTCGACGCCGCCGAGACCGCAACCAACGCGGAGCTTATAGCCGCTGTTGAGGGCGTAAGCATAGACAACGTCACCGCAAGAGCCAGAAATCTCGGCAAACTTGCTTACTCGAACCTGAACGGATAAGGGGCAAATAGTTTCGGAAAGCGGCGGGCACTTTTTCAAGTGCCCGCCGCTTTGCTACCGTTAAACTTCGTATATGCTTCGTTCTGCGGTGTCGCGCTTGCGTTTTTGCTCAGTCACTTACGTCATTGTAAGCTCCTGTCGCAAAATCCGCGCGCTTCTTGCATAACTTGCATCTCCGAAGTTTCTAACTTCGTAATTGCTTTTTAAATATTATTGGAGCGCATTAAGGCACTGTCATTTCGAGGGATATGAGACCCGCGTTAGCGGGCGATTGACCGAGAGAATCCCCCCGTGGTCTGCTCGGGGCACTTTGAAACGCGAACCAAAAAACCGCTCCGTCATTGCCCCTTGCTTGCTCCCGCTACCCCTACCCTCGCCCTCCCCCTCCAAATGGAAGGGGAGGGAATGGAAGAAAGAACAGGGGGAGGGAATACAAGGGAAGGGGACATCTATAATATCCGCCTTATAAAAAACTCCGCTATACTGCGGAATAGACCCGTTCGACGCGCTTCGCTTGCTCAGGGTGACAGTTATTATTTAAAATAGCGGC
>CANRDY010000034.1 GCA_947629515.1 uncultured Clostridia bacterium | reverse complement strand
TTAGTAAACTCCTTCGGGTTTTCCTCGCTTTCCTTGCATAACTTGCTTCTTCGGACTTTCTAACTTCGTTCAGACAAGGGCAACCGAACGCCCTAAACTCCCCATTCCCTCCCCTTCCATTTGGAGGGGGAGGGTAGGGTGGGGGTAGCACTTCAAAATAATATCGGAGCAACATATAGCACTGTCATTTCGAGCCGATTGAGAAGACGTGAAATGTCTTCGATTAAGTGAGATAATCCCCCCGTGGTCCGTGCTTGCTCTTTGAAACGCGAACCCCTTTCTAAATAATTATCACCATAATTTTTTACCATAGGTAAAAAATTTAACTTTTTGCGTAAGCAAAAAATATCACTTTCCTCACAGGTCAATATGCAACAGGAAATTTCAGTTTATTTATTTTTGGGCTTTCTGGAATCGGGGAAGACCAAATTCATACAGGAAACGCTCGAAGACCCCCGCATGGAGAACGGCGAAAAAACCCTTCTGCTTGTCACCGAAGAGGGCATAGAGGAGTACGATCCGCATTTATTCAGCGTTAAAAACGTCGCCGTCGTCACGCTCGAGGGCGAGGACGAGCTTACCGAAGACAACCTCGAACGCCTGACCGAAAAGTACGACCCGAGCCGCGTGATCGTGGAATACAACGGCACGTGGCTGTTGCAGGCGTTTTTCGACGCAATGCCCGAAAATTGGGTCATAAACCAGATGATGACCTTTTTCGATTCGTCGACGTTCGAAAACTACAACCGCAACATGCGCCAGCTCGTGTTCGACAAAATACAGATGACGCAGATGGTCGTATTCAATCGGTTCAAACCGCAGATGGACAAGCTGGCGTTCCACAAGGCGGTTCGTGCCATCTCGCGCCGTCCCGACATAGTTTACGAATATTTGGGTGGGAACCCCGAGTTCGACGATATCGAAGACCCTTTGCCCTTTGACGTTAACGCCCCCGTCATCGAGATCGAGGACAGAGATTTTGCGTGGTTCTACCGCGACATAGCCGAAAAAACTTCGGAATATATAGGCAAAACGGTCAAATTCAAGGGCATGGCGGCGGTGTCGAAAAAAGTGCCGACGGGTTATATCGTGCTCGGGCGGCACATTATGACCTGTTGCGAAGCCGACATAGCCTACGACGGTTTTGCCGTAAAGCTCAACGGACTTATCGACGGCGTAGTTTCGCGCGATTGGCTTATAATTACCGCGAAGATAGGCTACGAATACAACTCCGTCTATCGTCAGAAGGGACCCGTACTTTCCGCCTTGTCGGTGGAGAGGTGCGAGGCGCCGGAGCAGGTGGTGGTCACCTATTATTGATTTTTGCTACCGTTAAACTTCGTATATGCGTCGTTCTGCGGTGTCGCGCTTGCGTTTTTGCTCAGTCATTTACTTCATTGTAAACTCCTATCGCAAAATCCGCGCGCTCCTTGCATAACTCGCATCTCCGAAGTTTCTCACTTCGTACAGCTGCCGAAAAGCCCGAATAAGCGGCGCAAGCGTTCCGCTTGACCAAGTGTCTTAACAACGTGGCAGTAATACGGCGTGTGGGCTGTTCAACATAAAGCGGTGTCGCGCTCCGCCTTGTTCGTATACTTCATTGTACACTCGCTTCGGTCGTCGCTCGTTCGCCTTGTCTTGCTTGCTTCTTCGGACTTTCTCACTTCGTTCTGGCAAGGGTAATCGAGCTTTTCTCACTTCGTACGGCAACCCCCACCTTTAATTCCTCCCCCTTACCAAAGGGGAGGGAATAAGGAAAAAATATTCGCGCCCCTTCGCGCACTCCCCATACCCAACCCTCCCCCTTCGCTTGCGAGGGGGGAGAATTAAAGAGGGGGGAGCATTTTTAAATATTATCGTCGCACATTATTGCACTATTTGCGCGCGGGCGTTCTTCCAACGCCCGCGCGCATATTATCGGAGCAACATATGGCACTGTCATTTCGAGGGATATGACACGCGCCGTAGGCGCGGGATTGACCGAGAGAATCCCCCCGTGGTCTGCTCGGGGCACTTTGAAACGCGCACCCCTTTCCAAATAATAATCACCATAACTTTTTACCGCAGGTAAAAAATTTCACTTTTGCCGTAAGGCAAAAATTTCACTTGCGGCGGAACGTCGCAAATTTCACTTTTTTGCCAAAGGCAAAAAAATTTCACCGCGGCTGGCGCATAATAGCGGCGGGCACTTTGACAAGTGCCCGCCGCTTCCCGTTGAACAGCCTATCCGCTCGTCTTACCGAAACGCCGTTAAGACACTTGATCAAGCGGAACGCTTGCGGCGGGGCGCAAACGCGCCCCGCCGCTTCCCATTGAACAGCCGTTACGCTGTATTACTTTCCCGCCGTTAAGACACCTGGTCGCGGCGACACGCCGCTCACATCAACGCTCTGCCCTGGGCAGTGCCTATAACGGTGAACATCTCTATCTCGTCGCCCGTCTGCGCGTCGACGTAGATATAATATTCGCTCTCGCCGTAGTTGCCGTAGAACTCATAAGCGAGCCTTTCGCCCCCGTCCGTGGGAATGAGCGTAAGGCGCGAGGTCTTAACTTCAAACTCCCCGTTGAGTCCGGCTCTCGCTTCCTTTTTGGAAAGGCTTGCCGCGGGAAGTTCCCTTTGGGTATGGTTCAGCACGTATCCCACGCCCTCAAGCCCCGTGACTATGCCGCGCTCTTCGCACACCTTAACTTTTATCATGTCGGGGTAGCACACCACGCCGTCCTCTTCATAGGCGAAGTTGAGGTTGCAAACCGTGCCGTTTTCGCTCGTCCACACGGCTTTCATGCCCGTATATCCTATATTTTCGAGGAACTCCGAGGCGATCTCGGCGCACCTTTCGGGCGAGTAGTTCTTATCGTTGCAGTCCTTATAGCTGTTGAACTCAACCACCTTGCCGCCCGCTTTGGATATCTGCGCCCACATATCGCCGTCGTCCGTCGAAACGGTAACGTTGTAAAGCTCGATCTTGCCGTTCACGGCTTCGCCCGTACAGCTAACGCCCGTAACGCCGTATTCGGCAAAGTACTTTTGCGCCAGCTCTTCGGCTTTTGCGGCTGTTATCTCTTCAAGCCCTTTCAGACTCTTGGGGCTTATCTCTTTGACGTTTTCTGCAAAAGGTCCGTCGTGGATCTCCTTGGGGGTCTCCACGGGCGTGTTTTCGATATCGCCGAAAGTCAGATACATAAGCCCGTCGCTCTTCCCGCGGAGCATGTCCAAAAGGTCGCTTCCGCTTGCCGAAGAGGTAAGCTCGTTCAACGTCTCTTTGAGCTTTGCGTTGGTCTCGTACATATAATTCAACGTCGCAAGCTGGCTTTCGGTCAGCTTTTTGCCGTTTGCCACGTTATAGAGCATGCTCTGCGCGCTGTCGCCCATTTTGTTGACGAACGACGTCATGCTCTGCGTAAGGCTCATATCCACGGGGAACCGTTCGAGCACGGTCTCTGCCATCTCGCTTTCGACGGCAATGTCCGAGAGCAGTCTGACCTGTTCCGCCCGCGTGTTGGCGACCCTCGCCTTCGAGAGGTTTGCGTCGAGGTTGTCGAAGATTGAGTTCAGCTCATACAGATTTTCGGTCTGCATGGAAGTCATGTCCGCCTGCATCCTGTCGGTGTACATCCACCCGAAGGTCAGCATAGTGCCGAGCGCAAGTGTTACTACGCCCAGACTTATCACCGCCGCAAGCCAGCCGCCGAAGCCGGGGGCGTGCCGCTTGTCGTGCTTTTCGGCGCGTTTTTCGGCGCGCAGTTTAAGGCGATGTTCGCGCTTTGCCTGTCTTTCCGCCGCCGCCGCTTCGCGCTTTGCGTTCCTCGCCTCTATCTTCGCCTCTTTTTCGGCGAGCCTGCGTTCGAGGCGGGCTTCCTTGGTCTCGTGCTTCAACATGTCTTTGCGCTCTCTGCGCGCTTCCTTTCTTTCGGCGCGCGCCTGTCGGGAAGCGGCTATTCTGTCGAGCCGCCTCTGCTTTGCTTCGAGCTTCTTTTCGAGCTTTCTCTGCTTTCTCTCGGCGCGTATCTCGGCGGCGCGCAGTTTCTTCTGCGCCCTTGCCTCTTTTCTTTTAAGGGCTTTTTCGCTCCTTTTAGCCTTTGCGGGCTTTTCGCTCTTGGCTTTTTCTGCGCGTTTTTCGGTCTTTGCCGAGGCGGCTTTCGCCTTTGGACTGCGCGCGCCGTCCGCGCCCTTGCGGCTCGGCTTTCTGCCCGAACCGTTCGCGCTCTTCGCGCCCTTTTTATTTGTAACTTCCCTTTGTGCGTTTTTGGTATTTTTCGTGCTTTCGGAATTGCCGTCGCTTTGGTTGGAACGGCGTTCGAGCTTTTCGGCTTTTTCTGCGCCGCTCGACTTGGTTTTTTTGTCTGTGCTCATATTGACCCCCTTAAATTGCGAATACGTGTTTACCTATCGTGGTAACCGTTTGTCTGCCGAATATCCAGCTGCTCGTCGCCACCGCGGGGTTGTAGTAATAAATGCAACCGTAGGTGGGGTCCCAGCCGTTCATGGCGTCCTGCGCGGCGTTCATCGCGGTTTTGTCGGGGCTTAAATTTATCTGCCCGTCGGTCACCGCCGTAAACGCGTTGGTCTGGTATATAACTCCCGAAATGGTGTTGGGGAACTTGCTCGAACGCACGCGGTTCAAAATGACCGCGCCCACGGCAACCTGCCCCACGTAACTTTCGCCCCGCGCCTCTGCGTATATGCACTTGGCGAGCAGATAGGTATCCGAGCTTGTGTACTTCGACGAGCTTGCCGAAGACCCGCTGTTTTCGAGAGCCTTTGCCGAGGCGTTCATTCCAAGGGCTTCAAAGGTAGCCTTGCCCGCTACGCCGTCGGCGGTAAGACCGTTCTTTTTCTGGAAGTAGCGCACGGCTTCCGTCGTCGCCTTTCCGTAAATACCGTCGACCGCCCCCGAATAGTAACCCCATTGTTTAAGGCGTCGTTGTAATTCTTTGACTTCGCCGCCGCTTGCACCCTGCCTTAAAACCGCAGTCTGAACGTAAGAGGGCGCGGCAACTTCGTCGCCTGTGTGTCCCAAATTGAATACGGCGGTAGCGCAACTCACGGCTGCAGCCGCAAGCGCAACAACGCCCATTCTCAGTGCTTTGTTCATTATTCCTCCTTGCCCGCAAACGGCGAGCGTTTTAACTTATTATGCGAAGGTCTTTGGGAATTATGCACAGGCGGCGGGCGGCATTTCGCCGCCCTTTGCTACCGTTAAACTTCGTATATGCTTCGCAATACGGCGTTGAACATCGCTCCGCCTTGGTAAGGCTACGCCTTCGGTACGACACGTACTTCATTGTACGCTCCCTGCGGTCGTCGCTCGTTCGCCTTGTCTTGCTCGCATCTACAAAGTTTCTCACTTCGTACAGCAACCTAACAATCGCCCATTCCTCCCCTTCCATTTGGAGGGGGAGGGCAGGGTAGGGGTAGGACTTCCAAACATTATCGGAGCACATTAAGGCACTGTCATTTCGAACGCTATGAGAAGCCCGCGAAGCGGGTTCGCGCGAGGGCGTAGCCCGACGCTCTGCCGAGGGTTCCCGCTTGCGGGAAACGGCAGATTAAGTGAGAGTTCTCGCGCGGCGTAAGGAGCAACGCCGCGCTCGGGCACCGCTTGCGCCTTGCACTATGCGCAAGCTCATCTCGTGCGGCAAAACAGCGGGTGTCCGCTGTTTTGAAAACTCCGCACTCGACCCCGTGGTCTGCTCGGGGCACTTTGAAACGCGAACACTATTTTAAATAGTAACCGCCTTATTATAAAAAACTCCGCTATACTGCGGAATAGACCCGTTCGACGCGCTTCGCTTGCTCAGGGTGACAGTTATTATTTAAATTGCGGCGGGCACTTTGACAAGTGCCCGCCGCTTCCCGTTGAACAGCCGTTATGCCGTACTACCTCAACGCCGTTAAGAAACTTGATTAAACGGAACGTTTACCACAACTTTTTTGCGTTAGCAAAAAAATTTCACTTTTTACCGCAGGTAAAAAATTTCACTTGCACGCAGTGCAAATTTCACTTTTGCCGCAAGGCAAAAATTTCACCGCGGCGGGCGGCTTCCCGTTGAACAGCCTCTCCGCCGTCCTGCTTCCCCGCCGTTAAGATACATGGTCAAGCGGAACGCTTGCTTTCACCCTATCCACCCCTTAAACAGCTCGTACAAAAAGGAGCGGTACTCAACGTCCGCCGCGCCCGAGGTAAAGCACAGCGGCGGGTAAATAACGCACCACCAGTTGTCGCCCTTGCCCGTACCCAGCTCTATTATAAGCGCGTCGTACACGCCCTCGCTGAGGGTCAGCTCTCCGTAGGCTCGCGTGGGGAATTTTTCGCTTTTAAGGCTCGCCCGCGCCCCGTAGTCAAACCCGTTCTCTTTCAGCACGCCCTCGCACACGCGCTCGATATCCTTTAATAACCGCCCCGTCCTTTCCATAGCCGCCTGCTTCGTGTCGCATTCGGCGCAAAAGGGCGTCAAAAATTTGACCACTTCGTCCTTGACGGCGTACTTCACCGTCTGGTCCGCCTCGCCGTTGGAGTTCGCGCGGACGTGTATTCTCAGGTATTCGCCCCCGCCGCCCGCCTGCACGGTGCATGCCGCGCACGCCCCCGCCGCCAGAATAACTATCATCGCAAGTAATGCAAAAATAAATTTTCTCATGATCCACCGCCTTTACGGGCAGGTTATTGCCGCGGGTGAAAATATTTATACCGTCACTTACAAAAATTTTTTCTTTCGGCTGAACCGTCCTTTCGAACTTTTGTGTGTGAACCGCAACCTCCGCGATCCTTCCCCGCGGCTTTTCGGTTCGACAAAAGGGGAGAACGCCTTAAAGGTCGTAAAAGGGAGAGGGGCAAAGGGCGCGGGCGGGGGCGTAGCGCAAAGGGGCTTTTCCCGCTTGACAATGACCCGATAAAGTGATAATATATGCGCGGTTTGGAATATAAAAACATATGCTGAATATAATCGTCTGCGTTTCGGCGTGCGCGCTGATGATAGCCTGCGTGCTCTTCTTTCCCGAAATCAGAATCGGCAAACTCAAAATAGGCACGTATTGGATAGCCGCCGCGGCGGGGGCGATAACCGTGCTTGCGTGCGGTCAGTGCGACCTTGCGGCAGTGGGAAGCGCGCTCGTCGCCGATACGGCGGTCAACCCCGTCAAGATACTCGCGCTCTTTTTATCCATGACCGTGCTCTCGGTCTTTCTGGACGAGCTGGGGTTCTTCCGCGCGCTCGCGGGGTTCGCGTTGAGGCACACGGGAAAGGGTCAGAAAAAGCTCTTTTTCTCGCTGTATATAACCGTCTCCGTGCTCACCGTGTTCACCTCGAACGACGTCATCGTGCTCTCGTTCACGCCCTTTATCTGTTACTTTGCCAAAGAGGCTAAAATAGACCCCATGCCCTACCTTGCCGCGGAGTTCGTCGCGGCGAACACGTGGAGCATGGCTCTCATGATAGGCAACCCCACCAATATCTATCTCGCCTCGGCGTTCGGGATAGACTTCGTAAAGTACTTCTGCGTGAGCATTTTGCCCACGCTGGCGGCGGGGGTCGTCTCGCTCGCCCTGCTGTTTCTTCTGTTCCGCAAAAAGCTCGCAACGCCCATAGAGGGGCAGGCTGAACGCTGCCGCGTAGAGGACGGGGTAGCGATGTGGATAGGGGTAATACACCTCGGCGCGTGCACGTTACTTCTTGCCGTAAGTTCATACATAGGCGTCGAAATGTGGATAGTTTCCCTTTCGGCGGTGGGCAGTCTGTTTTTGTGCAACCTCGTGCTTGCGGCGTTCAGAAAAAAACCGCCCAAAGAGCTGGGCGGGTGCATAAGAAGAGCGCCGTGGCAGCTTGTGCCCTTTTTGCTCTCCATGTTCATAATGTCCGAGGTGTTGAGCGGGCAGGGCACGTGCGCCGCGATAGGCGAGTGGCTGGGCGCGGACTTTGCCGTGTGGAAGTACGGAACGCTGTCGTTCGTCTTTTCGAACCTCATAAACAACATACCGATGAGCGTGTTTTTCTCGTCGGTCATCGCCTCGTCGGGGGCGGGCGCGGAGGCGGTGTTCGCAACGGCGGTCGGCTCTAACCTCGGTGCGTTCTTCACGCCCGTGGGCGCGCTTGCGGGCATAATGTTCGGGGCAATACTTTCGGAGCACGGCATAAAGTTCGGCTTTTTGCAGTTTTTGAAGTTGGGAATATGTATAGCCGTTCCCGCCCTTTGCGCCGCCCTCGGCACGCTCCTTTGGACCGTCTCCTTCGCCTGACCCCCGATCCCCGACCCCTGACCCCTGATCCCTTAAACGTCTCCCGGCTACCGTCCGCCCGAACGCGGCAGAATACAGAGGAAGCGGCAACGGCGGTGGAATGTTAATAACGGGGGAACGTTAATAAAAGTCGGCGCATAAAAAAGGGGGGGAACTCCGCCGTTCTCCCCGTTTGGAAAATCAAAATTTTTTCTTTGAAATTCTCTCGTAATAGTTTTTTGTAAATTTGCGCATAGAGCCGAAGAACATCTTTTCGGAACTGCTGTTTTCGCCCCGTTGCCTTTTGAGGTTTATAAGCTCGAAAGTCGTAATAAGGTCGCACAGTTGAAAGAGCTTGTAAAATGACGGACTGACTTTCTGTTTGAACTGCACTTTTGAGTCCGAAAACAGTTTTGCAAGCACGCCCGAAACCTGTTTTTGCCCGTTGTCGTAATATATGTATATTTGGTCGAAAGAGTTGAAGTAAGAGAAGTTCTCCTTCAAAAAGCCGAGTATACTCACGGCGAGCGCGTTGGATATTTTGGTCGGGTCGCCGTCTTTTTCCTTTGCGACGGTAAAGGTCCTGTATCTGAAATTTATCTTCGAGGCGAACGCCATAAAGGCGTTTAAGATATTCTTTCTTAAATCAATATCCCAATATTTATACTGGTCTTCCCTGCGGATAAGCGGACCCGTGTGCAGGCAGTGTTTGGGGAATCCCCTTGCGGCAAGCCCCTCGTCAAGCCCCGTTATTTCTTCGGCAATGTTTTGGGATTGATCGTGGAAGAGCATCGTCACCATATAGAATGGGGCGTTGCGGTCGTATTTGCCGAAGTCGCCCGATTCGTCTATAAATATGCTCAGGTACTTTATCATAGGCAAAAAAATTTGGCGAGGAATACCCCCGCCGCGGTGGACCAATGGGAATTTCAACCCAGCCCGTAAGTTTTTTGTATATTTATTATATGCCGTTTATATCGATTTGTCAACATAAATTCAGAATTTTTTTCCCGGGAACAGCCGATAAAGGCGGGGAAACGTCAATAAAAAGCCGACCGCCCGGCTACCGTCCGCCCGAACGCGGTTCGGGAAAAGGATCGTAAAGATACGGTTCGCACAAAAAAGAAATTTTATTTTTCGGAGGAAATATGAACAACCTGCTTGCGGGGGAACTTATCGCCCAAAGGGTATTCAGCCCGCTCTATATCTACCTCGACAGCGCGTTTTTGGTCGCGCTCTTTGCGCTGCTCGCCTTCAAAAGGCGTTGGCTCACGCTCCTTTTCGGACTTGCGGGCGGCGTTTTGTACATGATAGTCGACTACGGCATTTTTCACCTTGCCTTGCACACCCGCTCGATAGAGGGGGGAGACATGTTCTGGGTGCTCTTGTGGATGAGCATGAGCTACGGGTTCACGAATTTCGTGTGGATATGGCTGTGGTTTTCGAAGGACAAGCGCGCGTTGGAGTTCACGCTTTTAATATTCGTGTGGTGGATC
This sequence comes from uncultured Clostridia bacterium, assembly GCA_947629515.1. Lineage (GTDB taxonomy): Bacteria > Bacillota > Clostridia > Christensenellales > Borkfalkiaceae > Coproplasma. Next base: position 9,483 of record CANRDY010000034.1, on the reverse strand, counting down.
TGCGCCCCGCTCGTCGCGCAGACTTTCGGCGGGAGCATGCCGCCCGTTAAAATTCAGAGAACGACGGGCGCGTATCACGGATATATGGCGCTTATAATGATATTGGGCTATTCGGGGGCGATAGTGTACAACCTGTTCGCAAAGGACAAAGCCGCACGGTTCCCCTTGCTGTATCTTTTCGCCGTGGGCGTAAGCGTACAGCTCGGCTGGGAGCTTTCGCTGCTTTTGGGCGGCATACGGAGCGCGGAGTTCGACGCGTGGGAAAAACTGCGCACGCTCGCCGTCAACAGCCTTGTTGAGACAAACCTCGGCGCAGTGCCGTTATACTGCATATATATCCTCATTTCTTCGCGCATAGGCGAGGACCTTAAAAGAAAGGAGAAGTCGACCTTCGCCCAACGCCTCGCCGAACTCAACGCCCAAAAACTTAGGTGAATGTGTCTTTACGGGGCAAAGTGCAGTTTGCCGCTTTTGCCTTGAAATACTGCAAACCTGTTCGCTCCCCCTCGCGGTAAACCGCGAGGGGGAGCTGTCCGCTTTGCGGACTGAGTGGGTGTTTTCCAAATAATATCATGTTACATTAAGGCGATGTCCGCGCGCCGAAAGGCGTCGGTCTTAACGCGTTCGGTTATTATAAAGCCGTTCGCGCCGCAATATTATTCGGCTATTGACAAAATCGGCGCAGGGGGTTATTATAAAGTTGCGGCGCGTCATGCAATATAATAAGCGTTTGCGCGTCGAACAAAGCACGTGCTACGCAACCTTACGCACGCGCAACCGCACGGCGTATACGGGCGTTAAACCGTAATAAAAAGCCGCAAACAAAAAATCCTCTCCGAAAGGGAGAGGGGGTTTCGCCGCTGCGAAATGCGATCAGAATAAATTTTTATTTGAACTCTGTCTTGTTATTCTGTACATTCAGTTTAACCCGTCGGGGCGATAATGTCAAGCACAAAGGTGAAAAAACATGGAAAAATTTTATTTGGGGCTGGATATAGGTACCGATTCGGTGGGAATTGCCTGCACCGACGAAGATTATCGGCTGTTGCGCGCAAGGGGCAAAGACCTGTGGGCGACGCGCCTTTTCGACCCATCGAACGACGCAAGCGAGCGCAGAAGTTTCCGTACGCGCCGCAGAAGATCAAAAAGGCGCAAAGAACGCATAACGCTGTTGCAGGAGCTGTTCGCGCCGTATATGTCGGACGAACAGTTCTTTTTGAGGCTTAAATACAGTTCGCTGTATTTTGAGGATAAGCCCGACGGCTTCCCCAAATTTACGCTGTTTGCCGACGAGGGCTACACCGACAGGCAGTTTTATGCCGAGTTCCCGACGATCTTCCATTTAAGACAAAGGCTGACAGATCGCGGTTCGAACGATTTAAGGCTCTATTATCTCGCTCTGCACCACATAATAAAATACCGCGGGCATTTCCTCTTCGACGGTTCGTATTCGGTGGAAAAACGCGACCTGACGGCTCTTTTCGTGGAGTTCAACTCCGTCGCCGCGCAGCTTTCGTCCGACGCGCCCGTTCTTGATGTCGACCTCGCCAAAACCTTTCTCGATATCGCCGCCGATTCCAAAAAGGGCATGAACGACAAAAAGCGCGAGCTTCAAAAACTTTTCGGCGAGTCGCGCCGTATGAAAGCCGTCGTCACCTTTATGCTCGGCGGCAAAGGCAAGCCCTCGGATATTTTCGAGGACTGCGCAGAGGAGAGCTTTTCTCTCGATATGCCCGACGAAGAGTTCAACGCCATGGGCGAAACGCTCGGCGACGCCTTCGCGCTCTTCGAAAGCATGCGAAAGATATATAAGTTCGTACGTCTTGAAAAGATCTTCGGCGGAAACAAGACCCTTTCGCAGGCGATGACGGCGATCTACGATAAGCATAAGCGCGACCTTGCCGATCTCAAAAGGCTCATCTCGAAGTATTATTCCCACGAGCTTTATTGCGAGGTTTTCAAAAGCGCGTCAAAGGAAGCCAATTACGTCGGCTACATAGGCTATACAAAGCCCTCGCGCAAAAAGATAAACGTCAAAAAGCGCGCCTCTTACGACGAGTTTGTAAAATATCTTCTTAAAGTTCTCAAAACCCCGCCCGAAGACGAGGAGGGGCGCGCACTGTGGGAAAGGATCGAGGGCGAACTCAACGCGCGCACGTTCCTGCCCAAAATTCTCAACGCCGACAACGGGCTGTTCCCCCACCAGCTCAACCTTGACGAGCTCGATAAGATCCTTGCAAATCTTTGCCGCGATTTTCCCGCGTTCGGCGTTAAAGACGACGACGGGCTTACCCCTGCCGAAAAGATACGTTCGATCTTTCTCTTTCGCATACCCTATTTCGTCGGTCCGCTCAATCCGCACAGTCAAAACAGCTGGATAGTGCGCCGCAGGGGCAGAATAACGCCGTGGAATTTCGAAGAGATGGTCGACCTTGAAAAGAGCAACGAGCAGTTCATACGCAGAATGACGGGCAAGTGCAGTTATCTTTTCGACGAGGACGTTCTGCCGAAGTGTTCCATGTACTATCAGGCGTTCGAAGTTTTGAACCTTTTGAACAAACTGCGCATAAACGGCGAACCCATATCGACGGGGTTGAAGCAGGAACTCTTCAAAAACCTCTTTCTTGTCGAACCGCGCGTGACCGATAAAAAGATCGCGGGGTATCTTATATCCCGCGGCTATGCGGTCAAAGGCGAGAGGATAGAACTCTCGGGCAAGGACGGCGATTTTAAGGCAGGCATGCGCTCGTACATAACGTTAAAGGGCAAGCTGGGCGAATTTGTCGACAGCCACCCCGAGATCTGCGAGGACATAATTTTCAGACACACGATATGCACCGACAAGAGTCTGGTCAAAAAGTACCTTCTCGAAAAATATTCGGCTTACGGCGAGATAACCGAAAATATCGGGTGGATAAACGGGCTTACGCTCTTTAAGGATTTCGGCAGACTTTCGCTTGCATTTCTGACGGGGATCGAGGGCGGCGAAGCCCCCGACGGCAGAAAGTACACCGTGCTTTCGGAGCTGTATCACACAAATCATAACCTCAACGAAATACTGTTCGGCGAAAGATATTCCTTCAGCAAAGCCATCGCCGAACGCAACGGCGTAAAAGACAACGAGGTGGGGTACGACGACGTGCGGGAACTTTACGTCGCGCCTCAGCTGAGACGGGGCATATGGCAATCGCTCGTGATGGTCGACGAATACGTAAAAACCCTCGGGCGCACTCCCGACAAGATATTTGTCGAAGTGACCCGCCAACCGTCGGGCGAGAAAAGAAGGACGGTATCGCGCAAGGAACAGCTTTCGGCTCTCCTCGAAACGATTGAGGGCATAGACGATCTTAAAAGTGGGTTAAGGGAAAGAACGGAGGGCGATCTGAAAAGCGAAAGGCTGTATCTTTACTACCGCCAACTCGGCAGGTGTATGTATTCGGGCGCAATTATCGACCCCTTGAAGCTCAATTCCGATCTGTACGACGTCGACCACATAATCCCCCGTTCGCTCGTAAAAGACGACAGCCTCGACAACAAAGTGCTCGTTCTGCGCTCGAAGAACGCCGAAAAGTCGGACATATATCCGCTTGCGGACGGATTCAGCGACCAACTGCCGTTTTGGAAACTTCTGCGCGAAAAGCAGCTTATCAGCAGTGAAAAGTGGGCGAGGCTCACCCGAAGAACGCCTCTTACCGACGAGGATTACGATGGGTTCGTCAACAGACAACTCGTATACACCAACCAGATGGCAAAGGCTGTCGCAGAGCTTTTGAACCGCAAATTCGGCGGAAGCGGCACAAAGATAGTTTACAGCAAAGCGGCGAACGTCTCGGCGTTCAGAGATAAATTCAATATTCCCAAATGCCGGCAGACCAACGACCTGCATCACGCGCGCGACGCATATCTCAACATAGTCGTGGGCAACGTATACGACGTGCGCTTTACCCGCCTTGCCGACTATTTCAGGCGCAGAGAAAGCGACGGTTCGCAAAGGCGGATAGATTTGGACAAGCTGTTTACATACGACGTAGCGGGGGCGTGGGACAAACAAAGTTCGCTTGCCGTCGTGCTCTCCACCGTTGCGCGCACGAGCATGGCGGTCACGCGGTATTCCTTTATCGAAGGCGGGGAGTTCTACAACCAACAGCCCTGCGGCAAAGACGACGGCGGCATAGGCGCGCCGTTAAAGGGAAAGGGGGCTGTTTCAGACGTCAAAAAATACGGCGGCTACAAAAAGCTCGCCACCGCGTATTTTGCGATCGTCCGTTCAAAGGACGGAAAGGGCGGTGAGATAAAGACCATCGAGGCGATCCCCGTGCTCGTCGATTACAGCGCGCACGGGGACGCTCAAAAAATTCTTGCGTATCTCAAAGAGCGTTGCGGACTTTCCGAGCCCGAGCTTTTGGTACCCTGTCTGCGCAAAAAATCGCTCGTCAAAGTCAACGGTTTTCCAGCGTATATAGCGGGAATAACGGGTTCGCGGATAATTCTGCACAACGCCGTGCAGTGGTTCGCCGACAAAAAGACCGACGCGTATGTAAAAGCCCTCGGCAAATTGCTCGACGCGGCAAGAACGCGCGGGAACGAAGCTCCTTCGGACGAAGTTTTCGTCATGCACGCCAACCGCTTCGGCGAAATTAAACTTCAGATAGACCGCGGGCAAAATCTCGAACTCTATAAAAAAATATCGGAGCAGCTCTCCAAAAAGATCTACGGAGGGATATCCGGGGTTGCGTACTTCCGCACCGTTCTTCATAACAGCGAAGAAAAGTTTTCTTCACTCACCGTGTTCGAACAGGCAAAGACGCTCGTGCAGATCGTGAAGTTTTTGAAGTGCGACGCCGAACCCGCCGATCTGACCCTTCTCGGCAAAAGTAAAGACAGCGGCAAGCTGAGGATCAATAAAAACATCACCGACGTGCAATTTGCGATCGTGCACTCCTCGCCCTGCGGTCTTGACGAAAAGGAGAGGAAGATATAAGGAGGAAGAGCGATGGGATTCCGCGTTGTGGTCATAAAGTCGCCCCGACGGGATAACGGAGGTTTGTAACGGACGTTAAGCAAGATTTATCACACTTCGCTCGAAACGCCTTTAACGCTTTTCTGCGGGCGCGTTCGGCTGCTCATAGCAGAGAACCCGCATGAGTTTTATAGATTCGCGGATATGTTCGATAAAAGTATCGGCGGAGAGGGAAGCGGGCTGCTTATAGAGCACAGTAAAGTGCGCCCCCTTCTTGCGGAGGGAAGGGCGATCATAATTACCGAAGATCTGTGCGAAATACTTGAAAATTACGGCGGGATCTGATAAAATAAATGTGCTTACGGAACGACCGTATCGTCTGTACGCACTTTCACGCCTCTCCGATTTGAGGTTTGAGAGTCTTGTTATTTTGTAAGCAGTTAAAACCATACGAGATCTCCTCAGACGTATATAACAGTTTGAGAGTCTTGTTATTCTGTAAGCAGTTAAAACCGGCGTGGTCTGCGCAGTGTTTATCATAGCGTTTGAGAGTCTTGTTATTCTGTAAGCAGTTAAAACCTTTTTAAGCCCGATAAAAATTGGTTCACAGTTTGAGAGTCTTGTTATTCTGTAAGCAGTTAAAACGAACGATGGCGACACCTACAACGTATACTAGTTTGAGAGTCTTGTTATTCTGTAAGCAGTTAAAACGCTAACGGCTTTTATGTGGGCTTTACGAACGTTTGAGAGTCTTGTTATTCTGTAAGTAATAAAACTTTTCTTATTGTCTTGTGTACGCAGCCCAAAAAACCAACCTCGACGCTTTTTCTTTTCGGCAAAAAAATGGTGGCAATTTTTAATTGCCACCATTTTTTCCGCCCTCTTCGCTTTCGGTACATCAATCGCCATTAATTCCCGCTCAAACTTGAACCGATACGGCATTATCTTTCCGCAAATTCCCCAATCTTAAAATGAATAAACGTAACGCTCTATCACCGAAATGTAGAATTATATACGCTAATTCGCCTTTTAGTAGGTTGAAATATGACTCCTGCGGAATTATAATAGAAGAAAAAGGCAGGTGATTTATATGATAGGTAAAACAATAAGCACATTGAGAAAAAGACAAGAACTTACGCAAAACGAACTCGCAGAAAAACTGCATATTTCAAACAAAACAGTCTCAAAATGGGAAAGCGGCGCGGGTGACCCCGGCATAGAATTTTTGCTTCCCCTTTCGGAATTGTTTAACGTTTCGGTAGAATATTTACTATCCGATAAAAATGCCGAATGCAGATCGCTGAATTTTAAAAGCATCGGGCAAGTAACTAAAGCCGAATTTTGCGCTCTTTCGCTCGGAAAAATTAAGAAACTCGAAAAGGTAGAATTGGCAACTATACCCGTTGGGTGGTTAGTAGAGTGGTCCACACAAAATAAAGCCGATATTATATATGAAATATATCACGAAAATTTGAACGGGTACTTTTCGGACAAATATGAGGAAGGTCTTGACATATTGTTCAGGGAATATAACAATGATTTTTTAAGCGTTTCCGCCGAAATCGCCTTTGGATGGAAAAATTACGGACGGTTTGCAAAATTCCGCGACAAATTTATAGAGTTAAACTATCTGAAAGAAGAATATATCGGCAACAGACCCAGATATTCGTTCTTGGAAACCGACAAGGAAAAACTATTAACCGTGTTGAAATCTATTTAATAAACAACTATACTACTTATTTCGAAGATTTCTATTTTAATAAGATAGAACTTGTAAATTATGAGTTATAAATATGACATTATCTGTTAAACAGCCATTTTTTACGCCGTTTGCGCCCGAAATACAGACTGCGTATATTTATGCAAAAACAGCCCAAAATCAGTAGCAAATGGTTGCAAATGAGAAACAGTAACAGAAAATCAAAGAAAAACGGTGGGAAATGTTAAAATTTCTCACCGTTTTTTGGTGCACCACTAATAACGTAAGTTGAACCAAATTCAGCTTGCGTTATTTTTATGCTTTAAATCGTTGTGTGTGATTATAAATTTTGATATAATTCTATTAAACAAACGCAAGGAGTTGGCAATGAAAATATTAGTTACGGGCGGCACTGTTTTCGTAAGCAAATTTATAGCGGAATATTTTGCGGATAACGACAACGAAGTTTACGTTTTAAACCGCAATACAAAGCCGCAATTACCTAATGTAAAACTTATTCAATGCGACCGCAAAAATATAAATGGCAGGTTAAAAGGCTTGCATTTTGATACGGTTATCGACGTAACCGCCTACACCGCCGAAGATATAAATACCTTGCTTGACAACCTTGAAAGTTTTGACAATTTCGTTATGATTAGTTCGAGCGCAGTTTATCCCGAAACGCTTGAATTGCCGTTTAAAGAAAGCGATGAGTGCGGTAAAAACAAAATATGGGGCGATTACGGCACAAATAAAATAGCCGCCGAAAACGCTCTAAAAAAACGAGTTCCCAACGCCTATATTATAAGACCGCCCTATCTTTACGGCGAGTATAACAACCTTTACCGAGAAGCGTTTGTTTTTGATTGCGCCGAAAGAGGTGCGCCGTTTTACTTGCCCAAGGACGGCTCTATGCCCCTGCAATTTTTCCACGTTGAAGATTTGTGTAGATTTATAGAAATATTGCTTAAAATTCAACCTACACAAAAAGTTTTTAATGTCGGCAACAATCCGATTACCATTAAAGAATGGGTTGAAATTTGCTATGCGGCAATGGGTAAAACGCCGAAATTTATAAACGTTACCGCTGACATTGAACAGCGCAATTACTTTCCTTTCTATGATTACGGCTATGCGCTTGACACCACCTTACAAAATGAGATTGTGCCTGACTTGATACCGTTACCTGTCGGCTTTCAACGTTCCTATAATTGGTATAAAGATAACAAAAGTACGGTCAAGCCCAAAAATTATTTTGACTTTATCGAACGGAATTTTTAAAGCTCTTTCAGTTTACAGTTATTAAAATAATAGATATTCTCTTTTTTAAAACCGTATGCCGAACCTTTAACAGCTATATGTGGCTCAAAAGTAAAATACTTTACACTTCCGAGAGTAGCGGAATTACCTTTTTCTATATAAATTCGGTCGTCCTTATTCGTTACTATGGAATGACCTAAATTCCCCATAAAGTCCAAATTTATAAAGGCGTTTGAAGTAATAAACTTATTCATATATTCGTAAAGTTGCTCAAAAGTCGTTTCGGGTGTTGCGAACGATAGCAATTCTCTATGTAGTTTACCTTCCATAAGCAAGCCGTTTCGCCATTCGAAGTTGCTTATTGTATTTATATCATTTATAACAACGCCGTTTTCTATAATAATTGTTCGAGCAAAATCGCCCCAAACATTACCAACCTGCGGACTTAAATCAATCGTAACTATATCGTTATTTTCAATAATACGGTCTGCTGTTTGATAGTGTTTCCCCGACACGGACAGTGTTGTTTCGTTACCCGAAAACACAAATGCGCCAACATCCCAATACCAAAATGAAGTAGCACCCAACTCTAACATTTTGTTTTCGGCAAGCTGTCTTAATTCTATTAAAGACATACCGACTTTTATTTTAGTTTTGATAAAGTCCATAGTCTTCTTTGCTATTTGCTGTACTTGGGCATTTGTCATACTGATTTACCTATTACCTTACCTAATTCAAAAACTTGTTGAATTTCCGCTCTGTGATTTTCTAATAAATCATTTAATTTATCGGTTTGGCGAACGGATATTCTTTCTACCGTTGCAATTCCCAAATGCCCGAAATAGTGCGCAATTGCGTTTAAAATCAATTGGTTTTCTTGCTCTCGCACGCCTGCACGAACAGCTATCGCTATTCCTTTAATGGGCTTATCGGCTTTGTAATTGCGGTTGGGGTTAGTATCGCCGTAAGGGGTAGTCCTATCAAACAGCGTTTTAAGTTGTGCAGGCACGTCAGCCCACCAAGACGGGGCGGCAATAACAACATAGTCCGAGCTTAAAATATCAAGAACAACGTTTTTAACGTCATCGTTTTGTACACACTCGCCGTTTTCATAACATTTTTTACAGCCGTAACAGTAATTCATAGCTATTTCGTTTATGCAATATTTTTTAATTATAGCCGCAGAATTGCTTATTCCATTTATCAAAGTATCGACAAGATAAGCGCAACTGCCTTTTAAATTAGGACTGCCGACAATACAAGTAATTTTCATCATAATCACCCCTTACAAAAGTATATTTGATTTATAATATCACAGCTTCTACCATTTTGCAATAAAAAAATTTAAAATGGCACTGTGGCGGGTGCTTGAATAAACGAGCGCGCGGCTAACGCCGCGCGTTCAAGCACCCGCCACAAAATAAACCGCCCAACGAAAAAACCAAAATATGAACGCCGAGCGGAAGGGCGTTCGCCGCTAACCCGCTTGGCGAATCGCCCTTCCCCGCTCATCGGCAGATTTCATAGCCTTATGCTTTTTTGCATAGGGCGTTTTTTTATTTTG
>CANRDY010000033.1 GCA_947629515.1 uncultured Clostridia bacterium | reverse complement strand
GGCAATTTTTATAAAATTTTGAGTAAATTTGCAAATTCAGTTGAATTTTTTTGCGATATATTGTATAATTCTGCCATTAAAACTTGAAATTTATAAATTTAGTCATAAGGAGATCCGTTATGGAAAACAGAGTTTACAATTTTGCCGCAGGTCCTTCGACCCTTCCCCTTGATGTTTTGAAAGAAGTTCAAAGGGATTTTCTCGATTTCAACGGCACGGGTATGTCGGTTTGCGAAATTTCCCACCGCGATAAGGCTTACGACGCCGTTGTAAAAGAGGCGGAAGCACTCGTGAGAGAGCTTTTGAAAGTGCCCGACGACTACTGCGTGCTCTTTGTGCAGGGCGGAGCTTCGACGCAGTTCGCCGCAGTTCCCCTGAATCTTATGCACAACGGCGTTGCCGACTACATAGTTACGGGCAACTTTGCCAAAAAGGCGTGGCAGGAAGGTCAGATATACGGAACCGCCAACAAAATTGGCGACAGCTCCGATAAAGTTTATACCTACATTCCCGACCTCGGCAAGCTGAACTACACCGAGGGCGCGGATTACGTTCACATCTGTTCCAACAACACCATTTTCGGTTCGAGATACGCGGAGTTCCCAAAGTGCAAAGCTCCGCTCGTCGCCGATATGTCGTCGGAAATTTTCTCACGCGAGATAAACGTTTCGGACTTCGGCGTAATTTACGCGGGCGCGCAGAAGAACCTTGCCCCCGCGGGCGTTACAATAGTTATTGCCAAAAGGGAACTTATACAAAACCCCCTGAAATATTGCCCCACAATGCTCAAATGGAAGGTTCAGGACGAGAACGGTTCGCTCTATAACACCCCTCCCGCTTTTGCGATCTACGTTGCGTGCCTTGTGCTCCGCAACCTCAAAAAGCTCGGCGGCGTGAAGGCGATAAACGAGATAGACGTATACAAGGCGGGGCTGTTGTACGACTTTATCGACAATTCAAAACTCTTCAAAAACAACGTTGAAAAGAAGTATCGCTCGATAATGAACGTGCCCTTTGTGACGGGCAGCGACGAGCTGGACGCCAAGTTCGTTGCCGAGGCGAAGAAAGCCGGGCTTGTTTCGCTGAAAGGTCACAGGCTTGTGGGCGGTATGCGCGCTTCCATTTACAACGCGATGCCCGTCGAGGGCGTTAAGGCTCTTATTGAATTTATGAAGAAGTTTGAGGTGGAAAATGGCTAAGATATTGAAATTAAACGCTATATCCCCCCTTGCGGACGGGATATTCGCAAAGTACGAATACGGCGAAAAGGTCGACGACCCCCACGGGATAATGGTGCGCAGTGCGCAGATGGCGGACTACGCCGTCGGCAAAAATCTGCTTGCCGTTGCAAGGGCGGGCGCGGGGACGAACAACATTCCCTCCGCCGATTACGCCAAAAAGGGAATCGTCGTTTTTAACACCCCCGGGGCGAACGCCAACGCCGTTAAAGAGCTTGTAATTTGCGAACTCTTCCTCGGCGGGAGAAAAATAACCGACGCCATTAAATGGGTATCGACCTTAAAGGGCGAGGGCGAAAACGTGGGCAAACTCGTTGAGAAAGGCAAGGGAAAGTTCGTCGGAAGCGAGATAAAGGGCAAGACCCTCGGAGTTATAGGATTCGGGGCGATTGGAATACAGGTCGCCAACGCCGCGCTTGCGCTCGGAATGAAAGTTGTGGGCGTAGACCCCTATCTTTCGGCGCAGAACGCACTGCAACTCTCCCCTTCGGTAATTCTGCTCGACTCGCGCGACGACGTTTACAAGGCGGCTGACTTTGTGACCGTGCACGTGCCTTTGACTGCCGATACGAAAAATATGTTCAACGCCGAGACCTTTGCGAAGATGAAAGACGGCGCGGTGCTCATCAACAACAGCCGCGGCGAGCTTGTGGACGCCGACGACGTTATAGCCGCCCTCGGCAGCGGAAAGTTGGCGAGGTACATAACCGACTTCCCCACCGACAAGCTGATAGGCGTTGAAAACGCGATTTGCGTGCCCCACCTCGGCGCGAGCACGCCCGAAGCCGAGGACAACTGCGCGGTGATGGCGGCGCAACAGCTGACCGACTACATTGAGAACGGAAATATCAAAAACAGCGTCAACTATCCCGCGGTGAACATGCCCCGCTCGGGCGTTCAGAGACTGTGTATCCACCACATGAACGTAAAGGAAATTCTTTCGAAGATACTTTCGATAGTCTCTTCGCAGGGGATAAACGTCGAAAATATGCAGGACGCCTCGAAAGGCGAGTTTGCATACCTTGTGTGCGACCTTTCCGCCCCCCTTTCAGAGGAAAATCTTGCCGCCGTGCGCGCGCTTGACGGCGTTATCCGCGCAAGGCTTATCTGACGGGAGAACGAACCGCATAAGGAAAAATTTGCTTATTTGCTTAAAGGCTGATTCTGTAAAAGACGGGCTTGCGCCTTGAGAAAAGGCAGGTTTGAACGGGCTTGCGCCTTGCGTAAGGTCGGGCTTGAATAAAGAAAATTATCTCCGCGCATAATAGATAAAAAGCGCGGAGGTTTTTTATGTCCAAAAAGAAGAAGAAAATCGCCAAATTGAGCGAGGAACAGTATGCGGCGTATATTATGAGCCTTAAAGACGACGCGCCACTTTACAACGGCGACGGGGAAATGTTCGTGCCGCCCGACATTGCGCCCGAAAAGGAAAAGAAAGAGTATTGAGGGGGACGGGCGGCGGCGCAGTATTTGGGGCGGCGCGTGAAATTTTTGCCTTGCGGCAAAAGTTAAATTTGCGCTTCGCGCAAGTGAAATTTGCGGCGTTCCGCCGCAAGTGAAATTTTTTTGCTGTCGCAAAAAAGTTGTGGTGAAGAGTGTGCGGCGGGCGCAGTTTTCTGCGCCCGCCGCGTTTTAAATAATAATTGTCACCCTGAGCAAGCGAAGCGCGTCGAACGGGTCTATTCCGCAGTATAGCAGAGTTTTTTATATTGAGGCGTTATTATTTTAGAATAGGGTTCGCGTTTCAAAATTGCAAGCACAGACCACGGGGGGATTATCTCGGTCAATCGCCCGCTTACGCGGGTCTCATATCCCTCGGAATGACAGTGCCATAATGCGCTCCCATATTATTTGGAATAGCGCGGGCTGTATTAAAAAAATTACCTTATGTTAAAGCAATATACATATAACGCCGCCTTTGCCCTCGTTGATTATGCGGGTGATGGCTCGGCGCATTTTGCTTTTTACGTCGTCGGGCATGCCCGTCACCTTGCCCGAAAGCCCCTCTTTTACCATTCCGCGAAGCGACTTGCCGAAGAGGTTTGTATCCCACATGTCGTCGGGACGGGTCTCAAAGCCGTTCATCATTCCCTGCACTATCCCCTCGCTCTGGGCTGCCGAACCCATTATGGGGTTGACCTCGCCCGTAACTTCCACCTTTACTATGTGATAGCTCGGCGCGGTGGCGCGAAGCCTTATCCCGACGCTTCCCCCCTGCCTTACCACGGCGGGGTTTTCGAGGCTCATATCCTCATCCGAGGGCTGAACTATGCCGTAGCCGTTGACCTTTGCGCACTCGAACGCGTCTTTTATTTTGTCGTAACTGCGCTTGGCTTCAGAAGAGCCGCGCACGAACTTCATCAGGGTGTATTCGTCGCCGAGGGTCTCGCCCGCGATTTCGGAGAGCATATCGTAAAAAACGCCCTCTTTGACTTCCGCCGAAAGCTCCGCCGTGCCCGCGGCTAAGTCGAGCTTCAACACAACTTCGCTCTTCCAGAACTTACAGTCGGAAAGTATGGAATCGAGCGCGGTGCAGTCCTTCATTTTGGTCACGCCGCTCACGCCCACCTTTACCCTTTCGATAAGTTCGCAAATAGCCGAACTTTCGGCGGGCATAAAGCGCAACCATTCGGGGATATTTACGTCGACCGAACATACGGGGAACTCGAATAAAAGCGCGCGGACAATTCCCGAAAGCCCCTCCGCCTCAGCCGTCTGACAGTCGGCGGCGATCACCGCAACGCCGTACTTTTTTTCAAGCTCGGCTTTGAGACGGCGGTTTTCGTCGGTCTGCGGGTTGCGGCAGTTGAGAATTATAACATAGGGAACGCCCGAGGCTTGCAGTTTTTCTGCCGCCTTTTCTTCGCCCGAAACATAGTCCGAACGCGGGATATTTTCGATACTGCCGTCCGAGGTTACCAAAACGCCCATATTCGCGCCCGAAAAGACCTTTGAAAAGCTGTTCTCTCCGCCCTCTTCGGCGACTTTTGCGGGCGGCATATGAAAGCCGTCCGCGCCCGTTCCCGCGCCCGACCCCGCGCCGCCGATACTTGCGCCGTCCGCGCCGTTTATAAAAAGTTTAGCCGTGAGCGCGCCGACGAGCGTCGATTTGCCCGAACGCGCGGGACCGGTTACACCTATCGAAATTTCGCCGCCGCAACGCTTTGCCGCGTCATTGAAAACATTGTAATCAAGCATAAACGCCTCCGCAAAATCTATGTATAATAACATATTGCAAAGGCGGGTTTTTTAGAACATCGGGTCATAATATACGGTTGGGGGAAGGATCGTTTTTTGGGAACGGCAAGCCCGAACGGAATGTAAAACGGCGCGGAAAACTGCGCGGAAAACGGCGCGCCCGCAACATGTGCGGGCGCGCCGTTTTCTTCAATTATACGTTTTTATAAGGGTAAGAACACGTCGCGGTAGAAGGTTTCAAGCTCCTCTTTGCGCGAAAAAGCCGCAAGGTACATGGTGTTGCCCATCGCCCCCGAAAGGGCTTTGGGAACTCTGCCCACCGTTTTTATGTGCTTTTTGTACTTGTCTACTATGTCTTGTTCGGTATAGAAATAGCTCTTGCCGTCGCGCCTGCCCGCGAACGCGCAGTAGAACTTTTCGCCCGTGGCGACCGACGACTTGCCGAACGCCATTACGTCCGCCCATATTTTGTATACGTCGGTGCTGTTGGCGTAGTTCATCATGTCGGGTGAAATGCCGCCGCTCGGTCGCATGTTGACTTCGAGCGCGACTACTTCCCCCTTTTTGCCTATGCGCTGGTCTTTAAGCAGTCTGAAAAATTCGAAGTGGATAAACCTGTTTTTGACCCCGTACGCTTTGAGCGTTCTTCTGCCCGCGTCGCGTACGTCGTCGAAGGGCTTATTTAAAATGTAGTAAAGGCTGTCGTCGCTGCTGTTGACGATATCCATGAGCGAACGGGGCGTGACGTTGCCCGTCTCGAACACGGGGTCGCCCTCGCCATCGACTATAGCGTCGTAGGAGTTGACTTCGCCGTCGATATATTCTTCCATGATATAACCGCGCGGCGAGGTCGAAAGGAACTCTTCGAGCTGTTCTTCGCTATCGAGCTTGTAGGTGTTGTTCGCGCCGACGCCGTTGTCGGGCTTGACTATCACGGGAAAGCCGACTTTTTTTACAAACTTGCGGCACTCCGAAAGGCTTTCGACAAGGCAGTACTCCGCCGTCTTTACGCCCGCATTTTTGTAAAACTTCTTCATCTCCGATTTGTACTTTATGCCGCGGATATCCCCGACGTTAAAGCCCGAAGTTACGTTGAACGCCGTCCGAAGCATGGCGTCGCGTTCGAGCCAATACTCGTTGTTGCTCTCGATGAAATCGGGCTTGCCGTATTTGAAGATGAAGAACGCCACCGCGCGGTAGACTTCTTCGTAGTTTTCAAGGTCGCCGACTTTGTAGTACTCGGTGAGGGAACGCTTCAATTCTGCGGTAAGGCGGTCGTACGGACAGTCGCCTATGCCGAGAACGTTGAATCCGTCGTTTTTTAAGTGACGGCAGAATTTCCAATAATTGTCGGGAAAATTCGGCGAGACGAATATAAAATTTTTCATATGTAACTCTCTTGTTTTGCCGTTATGTCAAAGTTAAAACAAAAGCGGGCGAGGCGTTCGCAAACAATTCGGTTCAACAGCCGATTTTTAGGGGGAACGGTCGCAAACAATCCGGTTCGAAAAAATGATTTTTAGGGGGAACGGTCGCAAACTGTTCGGTTCGAAAAAAGCCTTGCGCCGCAAGCCTCAAAAGCCGAGGGCGTGCATGAAGTAAGGTATTTGCGCGCTCCAGCTTTCCTCGCTGTGAACGCCGCCGCGGACGACGCGGGCGGTGAGGTTCAGACCCTTTTTGATGAGCAGCGCGCACGTTTCGGCGAACGCGCTTTTCGAACGGGGCGAGAACTCTTTGCTGCCGTAGTCGGCGTACAGCATGTCGCCCGACGAGAACTTCGCGCTCTGCAAAAAGCCGATCATATCCGTGCCCCACAGGTTGAGCGTGGGCGAAAGCGCCGCGCCCTTTGAAAAGACGGCGTTGTATCTGCACAGCGCGTAGAGGGTCATAAGCCCGCCCATGGACGAGCCGCCTATGAGCGTGTGTTCCCGTTGGGGAAGGGTCGAAAAATTGGCGTCGATAAAGGGCTTGAAAGTTGTGACGAGCCAATCCATGTATTCCCCGCCCCTGCCCTTTACGACGCCGCCGTCCTTTAACTTAAAGTCGACGGGCGAATATTCCGAAAGGCGAGAGTCGCCCTTGTGGTTGCACTCGACCGCCGCTACGATGAGCGGGGTGTTTGTGTAGTCGAGATAATCCGAAAGCCGCCAGCTTCTGCCGTATGTAGCCTCGGCGTCCGAAAAGAGGTTGTGACCGTCGAACATGTACATTACGGGGTATGCGTTCTGCCCGTTATATCCCACGGGCAAATAGGCGTAAGCCGTTCTTTCATCGTCGCCCGAAAGGGCTTCTATTTTGATTTTCCAACGCTCTATCATAGTACAAAAAACAAGCAAAAACTCAACACGTATTGCACTTTTTACAAATTTTTATCAAAAAACGCGAGGATATCCGAGCACACTTCGAGCGAGCATTCGTCGTTCAAAATCTCGTGCCGCGCGCCCTTGTAAATGGTTATATCCGCCTGCTTTACGCCCGCCTTTTTAAACTTGGCGTACGCCTTTTTTACGCCCTTGGAATAGTCGCCTACGGGGTCGTTTTCACCCGCGACAAAGTACACGGGCAAGTCTTTGGGAACGGCGGAAATTACCTTTTTGGAGCACGCCGCCTTTATTGCCGAGAACAAAACGTAGTAGCCGTTGTTGGTAAAATCAAAGCCGCAAAGCTCGTCGGCGGCGTATCTTTCGCGGTTGCCTTTATCGACGGAAAGCCATGATTTGCCGTCCTTTTCGTCCTTGAATTTTTTGTTGTACGAGCCGAAAGCGAGGTTTTTTATCAGGTTGCTCCTGTGCTTCCACCCGCAAAATAGGGCGTTCAGTCTGACCGCGCAGAGGGCGGTGTTGAGCGTTAATTTTCCCTTGAATCCGCTCCCCATTACAACCGCGCCGCTGAAATCCGAGCCGTAGCGCGCGATGTACAGACGGCAAAAAAACGACCCCATGCTGTGACCGAGCACGAACCACGGCACGTCCCCCGCGAGAGGGCGCGCCTCTTCGAAGAGCCTGCGGATATCGCAAAGGACCGTGTTGTAGTCGTGTTCTCTGTTGAACCAGCCGAGGTTGTCGGGCGAGGTCACCGACTTGCCGTGACCGAGGTGATCCTCGGCGCAGACGAGGTAGCCCTCCGCGGCGAGGCGTTCGGCAAAGGGCGAATAGCGCGCGGCGTATTCGCTCATTCCGTGAATTATCTGAACAGCCCCCTTTATCGTGCCCGCGGGCTTCCACACGCAGGCGTGGATAGTGGTGACTTTGTCTGCCGAGGGGTAAAAAATCTCTTCCATCGCTTCTCCGAAAACAGCCTGAACGAAATTATTTAAAATTGCAATTTTACCCTTGCACGAGCAACTTAATATTGTCGGGCGAGGGGTCTTTGACGCCCCTTTCGATCTCGTGCGCGAGGGCGATGACCCGCGTGTTGACGGGTATGTTCACCCCGAAGTTGCGTGCCGAATGGGCTATGACTCCGTTTATGTAGTCGATGTCGCTCTTTTTGTGTTCGCGCAAGTCGAAGTACATTCCCGAAACGAGGTCGGCGTGCTTTTTCATGGCGAGGGGCAACATTCGAAGGGCGAAAAACTTTTTTATCCCGCCCTTGCATTTGTAGATTTTTTGTATGTCGTGACCCTGAATTTTGCCGAGGGTAACGCCGCAACTTTCGGCAACGGCGAACGCCTCGTTCAAAAGCGCGAGCACGATGGGACGGGTATCCTTGCGCGAGGCGACCTCGCCGAAGGTCAGTCCCGTTATTGCCGATATCGACGAGAACGCCGAATTGACCGCCAGCTTTGCCCAA
Source organism: uncultured Clostridia bacterium (assembly GCA_947629515.1). Classification (GTDB taxonomy): domain Bacteria; phylum Bacillota; class Clostridia; order Christensenellales; family Borkfalkiaceae; genus Coproplasma. The sequence goes on along the minus strand of CANRDY010000033.1, from coordinate 11,742 downwards.
CGCGCGCCCATGAAGTCGGCGACGACTTCGACCTTGCCCACAGCCGAAAGGTAGTCCTCTATCATCGAGAGGTGACGCCCGCTGTTGCCGTACGCGCCGAGGGCAAAGGTCATGCTGTCGGGGTCGGAAGTGAGCGCGGACGCGCCTTCGCCTATGAAGGTCGCCCCCCACGAGACGGCGCAACCGAGCGTACGGTCGGCTCCTATCACGTTTGCGACGGCGAACTCGGGCAAGCCGTTCTGCATGGTGCAGATGGCTCCGTCCTCTTTGAGCTTGCCGAGCAGAAATTCGCATATGGACGGGTTGTCGCGTTGCTTGGTCATGAGCAGAATTACGTCGTAGCCGTCCTGCATTTCTTCGGGAGTGTATGCGGCGACGGGAACGATTATGTCGTCGCGACCCTTTACTATTATTCGCGCGCCGTTGGCTTTGAGGGCTTTTACGTGCTCTTCGTTGCGCGTTATCAAATCTATTTGTTTACCGGCGCGGGTCAAAAGCGCGCCGAGCACTGTGCCCATTGCGCCCGCGCCGTATATGGCTATCTTCATTTTTCAGACTCCGTATGCGAGCTTGGCTCTCTCTTTGTGGTGCGGCGGAACGCCGCTTCGGCGGCGTTCCGCCGCACGGGGAAATTTACCTGCGCTAAAAAAATCGATGTTCGATATATATGAAAACGTGTGTTCGGAATTGGGGAAAAATGATTTTTATGCGAATAAAAAATCATTCTTCCTTATTATTTTAACATAATGTATTGGCATTTTGCAATAACTAAAAGGAATTTTTTTACATATATTCCGCACTTTTTTATAAAAATCACGCTTTTTGTCGCCCGCTTTGCAAGGTAAAGCGGGCGCGCCGCCGCTTTCGGCAGCGCAAAAAGGCGCGCGGACGTTTTTGCCCGCGCGCCTTTTTTGCGCGTTTTATTATCAGTGGGTTTCCTGCTGGCGGCGGCGCGCCTCTCTTTCTTCATCGTCGCGCATGGCAAGGCGCAAGCCGTGCCCCGATATCGCGGGCGAGATTATAAGCCAGATCGCCGCAAGCGTTATGAGCGAGTAAATGATTATCGAACCAACGCTTCGCGGTCCCTGAAATATCCAGCTTACGAGGTTGAAGTTGAAAATGCCGTACAACCCCCAATTGAGCGCGCCGATTATCACGAGCACGTAGGAAATTATGTTTGCAATTACCATTTTTTCTGTCTCCTTGAAAGGAGTATGCGCAAGCCGCGATGGTTTTATGCGCGGCAAGCGTTCCGCAAACGTTCCGTTTGATCATGTGTCTTAACGGCGGAGAAGTAAGACGGCGGAAAGGCTGTTCAACGGGAAGCGGCGGGGCACCGCGGGCGGGAACCCTCGGCAGAGCGTCGGGCTACGCCCCTCGCGCGAACCCGCTTCGCGGGATTCTTATGTCGTTCGAAATGACAGTGCCTTAATGTAATCCGATAATATTTGGAATACACCCCCTCAGTCCGCAAGCGGACAGCTCCCCCTCGCAAGCGAAGGGGAGCGAATGTTTTTTTATTCCCTCCCCCTTGGTAAGGGGGAGGAATTGAAGGTGGGGGTTGCCTGAACGAAGTTAGAAAGTTCGAAGAAGCAAGTTATGCAAGGAAAGCGAGGAAAACCCGAAGGAGTTTACTAAAAGGTAAATGACTGAGGGTTGCCGCAGCTTGACACAGCAGAACGCCGCTTATTCGAGCTTTTCGGGAGCAAAGCGGCGGGGCGGCGGAACGCGGGGGAATGGAAAGTTATCCAAAGTTTGACTGTTTTTACCGCTTGACATTGGGGCGGGTTTACACTATAATTACACTGTAATTATTAAATCACATTTTTTGCGGCTTTTGAATGTGCCCCCGACGATATAATTCGCCGTTCGGCGGCTGTTGCGTTACTTGCCTAAATCAAAGTTTTTGCAGACGTAACGTTGTTTTTAACGCGGCGGCGCGGGCAGTTCTTAAACCGAATAAACACCTGTGGCGGCAACAAAAAAGACAGCCGTAATGAATGTATAAAAATTAATTATCATGAAAGAAAATACAAAAAAATTTCAACCCGTTGACGTGGCTCTCGGCGTTATTACAGCCCTTATTCTCGCGCTTGCGCTGGTGATGACTTTCACCGTTTCGGACTACTACATATTCAACAAATTCGCGCGCTATAACCCCGTGTTCATAATTTCGCAGTGGATAAAAAAAGCGGGGCTGCTGCTTCTGCCGCTTGCCGCGTTCCTTAAAAAGAAGAGCTGTTCTGATGTTGCAAAGTATGTACTGCCCGTGTTCGTGATTATTTCGCTGTTCACGTTCGGCGACTTCTTTTCGATAACCAAACTCACCCCCGACGCCTCGCCCGCCGACAAGGTGTACGCGAGCATCAACGAATTTATCCCGCCCGTGGCGAACAAGCTGATGTTCGTGCTCTCTGCCGAGCTTATGCTTGCGGCGTGCGGTCTGCTGTTCATACGCGACGGTTTTAAGGTGAACGCGCGCTCGTTCATCTATCTACCCCTTGCGGTTATTGCGGCAATGCCCCTCAATATATTCGAAAATTTCTACGATACGTCGCTGTTCGACAAGTATTCTCCCAACTTTGCGGGAGACAGTATATGGCTGTTTAAGAGCTTCTCGATATGGCATTTGCTCGTTGTGGTGATTTTGATTGCGGCGACGTTGGGGTGTTATTACTTCCTTAAAAACAAACCGAGAGAAAGGCAAAACGACTACCTTGTGGCGATGGCGATAATACTGCTTATCCACTACCACAGCAAGGATTCGGTGATTATGGGCGACGGTTACAACGTGTATAAAACGGTGTTTGCGTGCGTGCCGCTGTTCATTTGCAACGTCGGGGTGTACGTCGCCTGCCTTTCGGTTATGCTCAAAAAGCGAACGCTTTACTCCATTGCGTTCTTTGTGCACGCGGCGGGCGCGCTGACCGTTTTTTGCTATTTCGGCAAAGACAGCGTTTCGAACTACGGTATTTTTATAGGTTATTCGATTGTATTTTTCTGCGTCGAACACTGCCTTTTGTTCATACTTTCGATTATGCCGACAGCCCTCGGGCACTATAAATTCACCCCCAAAGACGCCATTGTTCCGCTTGTATATTATTGCATAGTTATAATTATTGCGGCGGTGGCGAGCGGGCTGGTTACTTCGGCTTCGATGACCTTCTCGTACGACGGATACACTTTAAGGGAGCACGTTGCGGGGCTGTTCCCCAACGAGACCGAGTGGCTGTTCCCCAACTACGCGTTCACGCAGATCAACCCCACTCCCATTCCCGAGCCGTTCGCGCCCCTCGTCATCTGGCGTTACACGATGAACTGGGCGTACCTGATAATTTTGTACCTTGTGTACGTGGGGCTGTTCTACGCGTTGAACGCCGCTTACTATCTGTTCTTGTTTATAAGGAAAAAAGTGCTTAAACCCGCCGTTGCGGGCGTTGAAATTGGCGCGGGCGACGGCGTTGGTTTGGGTGAACCGAATGTTGAACCGAATGTTGAACCGAACGTTGCAACGGGCGTTGGAGCGGGAGTCGGCGGCGAGGCTTCGGCGGAGGTTGCGGCGACGGACGGCGAGGCTTCGGCGGAGGTTGCGGCGACGGACGGCGAGGCTTCGGCGGAGGTTGCGGCGACGGACGGCGAGGAAGAAAAATAAGGTTTTGCGAAATTGAATGAGGAAGCCCCCGCTAAAATGGGGAAGCCCCCGCGGCGCGTGCGCCGCGGGGGCTTATTTTTACATTATTTTTTTCCGCTCATCACACTTTTTCGGGGCGGGCGTAGTCTTTGACCGAATTGGAGATGTTGGTCATGTGGTCGCCTATGCGCTCCATCGTGATGGCAAGTTGCAAGAAGATCGCGCCCGCTTCGGGAGTGCAATGATTCTCGTTGAGCCGCCTTAAATGCGATTGCTGCATCTTTCTGCACATGTCGTCGGTCGCGCGCTCCTCTTCGTCTATCTTCTGCATATAGGCAAGGCTTATCTTTTCGAAGGTCAGCTCTACGTTTTTATACAGCTCGGTGAGGTGCAGGTCCATTTGGCGGATCTCTTCACGCGCGTGTTCGGAAAAGGTTATTTTATCCGCGACGACCGTCTGCGCGTATTCGACTATGTTCTCGGCGTAGTCGCCTATGCGCTCTATGTCGCTCGTCACGTGATAGAACGAAGAAAGTTTGAGGTCGTCGGTCTTGGACAGCGGTTCAAGCGTAAGGCGCACGAGGAAGGAGTTTATGTAGTGGTTCTGCTCGTTTATGTTCTTTTCGTGCGAGGCGAAGTTTTCGATTTGCGAAAGGTCGCCCGAAAGGAGCATATCGAGGGAGAGTTTGTAGTTGGCGAACGCCTCTTTGCCCATTTTTACTATCTGCTTGCGCGCCTGACCTATGGCGATCGCGGGCGTTTTTAAGAGACGTTTATCGAGCGTTTCCTCTTCCTCGCCCACTTGTTCGTCCTTCTTCTTGTCGCGCACGACGAACTCGGCGAGCTTGACGAGCATCTTCTGGAAGGGAAGCAACAGCGCGGTGGTCACGAGGTTGAAGAACATATGGAACACGGCTATCTGCACTGCGACGTTGGGTATGAACGATTGCAGGAACCCCACGAGCGAGCCGCTGACAACGGGGAACGACAGGGGAATTATAAAGATTATGCCGCCTATGAGGTTGAACGAGAAATGGACGAACGCCGCACGGCGGGCGTTCACGTTTGTGCCGAGCGAGGACAACAGCGCGACGGCGCAAGTTCCGAGGTTAGTGCCCAGAATTACGAATATCGCAAACTGCATATCCACCACTCCCGTCGAGGCGAGCGACATTACGATAGCCGTTACCGCCGCCGAGGACTGCACAAGCCCCGTTAAAAGCGCGCCGAGCAGGAACAGAACGGGTATCTGCCATGTGAGCGTGCCGCCCGAGCCGCCTATCGCGGCGAACATTTCGCTGACCGCGCCCGCTATGGCGGGGTTGGTCTCCTTGTCGAGCAATGCCGACATGGAGTGCGACATTGTGTTCATGCCTATGAATATAAGCCCCAAGCCCGCAAAGATAGAGCCGATGTTCTTTACCTTGTCGTTCTTGCCGAGCATATTCATAAGCACGCCCGCAAAGGCAAGGCATGCGAACAGCGAAGTCACCTGCAACTGACCGCCCGTTGTGGAGATAGCCGTGATGAACGCCGTAATGGTTGTGCCGATATTCGCGCCCATAATTACGGGGACTGCCTGCATAAGGGTCATTATCCCCACGTTTACGAAGCCGACTATCATGACGGTGGTCGCGCCCGAGCTGGTGACGAGCGCGGTTACCGCCGCACCCGTGCCCACGCCTATAAAGCGGTTTTTTGTTGCCTTTGCCATGAGGCGGCGCATATGTCTGCCCGCCGCCTTTTCGAGGTTGTTGCCCATCATGCTTATGCCTATCATAAGCGCGGCGACGCCCCCCAGCAAAAGCAGGAAGTTGTTGATTATCGTCAGCGCGTCGTTCACTCCGAGCGACGCAAGCAGACCGTACTCCATAGCTCACTCTCGCGTAAAAATTTTCGGGTTTGGGTTTGGAACGCGTTTTTTGTTAACGCGCCCGTCGGGGTTTTGGTTCGGAACGCGTTTTTTTAACGCGTTCGGGGGCGGGATCGGGTTTTGCATTTGGAAAAACCGACCCTGTTTCGGGCGGAAACGAGGGAAGTTCACGAATACGCCCGATAATATTGTAATAAATACGCGCATAAAAGTCAAATGAAATTTTGACGCGCGTTTATTTGCTTTTCAGCGATAAATGTTATAAAATCATATTGAGGGAAAAAATTATGTTCAACGTTGTACTTGTAGAACCCGAGATCCCGCAGAACACGGGCAATATCGTGCGCACCTGCGCGGCGACGGGGTGCGCGCTTCACCTTGTGCGCCCGCTCGGGTTCGAGGTCACCGATAAATACCTTAAACGGGCGGGGCTGGACTATTGGAGCGAGGCGCAGATATTTTATTACGACTCCTTTGAGGAACTCAAAGCTAAGTTCCCCGCCTCCGCTTTTTACTACTTTACCACAAAGGCTTTGAACGTCTACTCCGAAGCTCGGTTCAAAAAGGGCGATTTTATGGTGTTCGGCAAGGAGACGAAAGGACTGCCCGAAGAGCTGTTGAAGCAAAATAAGGAAAGCTGTTTAAGGCTTCCCATGCTTGGGGACATACGCAGTCTGAACCTTTCGAACTCGGTCGCCGTGGCGGTTTACGAGGGGTTGAGGCAGCTTTCGTTCGACGGATTTAACCTTAAAGGCAGTCTGCACAACTTAAATTGGGATTAAGCCCTTTACTTTTTTGATATTATATACTATAATATGTATATGGAACTGACAAGGCTTGCGGTGGCAAGCGGCAATAAAAACAAGATACGCGAAATAAAAGAGCTGTTCGGCGGGGTGGAACTTGTCACCCTCGACGAGCTGGGCTTTAAGGGCGAGATCGCCGAAACGGGCAAATCGTTCCGCGCGAACGCAAAGATCAAGGCGGAATACATAGCCGAAAAGTACAAACTGCCCGCGCTCTCCGACGACTCGGGGCTGTGCGTGATGGGGCTGAACGGCGCGCCGGGGATATACTCCGCACGCTTTTCGGGAGAGGGCGAAGCCGCCAACCGCAAACTTCTTTTAAAGCGGCTCGAGAATGTTCCCGACCGCAGGGCGTACTTCGAATGCGCGGTGTGCGTTTACTTCCCCGAGGGCAAAATGCTCTTCGGCGAGGGAAGAACGTACGGAAGGATACTCTTCGAAGAGATAGGTTCAAACGGCTTCGGGTACGACCCCCTCTTCTTCTCGGACGACCTTAAAAAGTCGTTCGGGCTGGCTACCGAAGAGGAAAAAAATTCGGTGTCGCACCGCTTCCGCGCGTTGCAGGACTTAAAGAGCAAGCTGTTATGAAAACAATTGCGGTAATTTCGGACACTCACGGCAACCGAAAGGCGATAGACGGCCTTTCGGGAGTTTTGGGAGAGTGCGACTATATCTTTCATTTGGGCGATACGTCGGGCGACGGGAGTTACGTCAAATCGAAGTTCCTCCAAAAGACCTTTATCATAAACGGCAACTGCGACCTTGCCAAACTCGGCGAGGACGAGCTGTGCGTTAAGATCGAGGGCGTAAAGATATTTGCAACGCACGGGCATTTATATTCGGCAAAGTATACCAATTCCAAACTTATCGCAAGGGCGAAAGAGCTTGGGTGCGGCGCGGTTTTGTACGGGCATACGCACAGAGCCGAAGAAAAGACCGAAAACGGCGTGCTCATCGTAAACCCCGGCACGCTTTCGCGGTATTCGCGCGCAAGCTACGCGTACCTTGTTATAAACGGGGATAAGGCTGTCGCGAAGATAGTCTTTCCCGACGAGAGGAGCATATGAGATTCAAACACACTTTCCACGTATTTGTGGACAACTTTTCGGTAACATACAAACAGCTTTTGTATCGCCTTGTTATCCTTGTGGTGGCGGGGGCGATAGGCTTTGCGTGCGTTCTGCCCTTTATAAGGGGCTTTTTGCCCGAACTTACCGACCTTTACGACGGAGTACGCAACTTTATCATGTCGCTGCTCGAGGGCAACGTGGGCGAGCTGAAAAACTTTTCGGAGCGGGTGCAGGAGAAATTCAACGAGATACTCGCGCTGATGCAGACAAAAGTCACCGACATTGTGCTGATGGTAATGTTCATAGTGCTTTTGTACATAATCGAAAAATGGTTCGCGGGGCTGGGGAACTACTCCGCCGCCGTGCTCATCAACGACAAAATGGCTCTGAGGGCGAACTCACCCTTTATCGGTTCGCTCATCAAAAACCTCAAAGAGGCGGCTATTTACAACCTCATCTACGTGCCCCTCTCCATTCTGTACGATTTGGCGGTGTGCGTGCTCATGTTCGTGCTCTTATACTATCTGCTCAACGGCGTTTCGATGCTGATAATAAGCATTTTTATCTTCGCCCTTGTGCTGATAATCGCAATAGCGTTCAAAATGACGTTCACATGCGATTGGCTTCCCGCGCTCATCTGCGGAAAAAAGGGACAGAGAGGTTCTATAAAGTACACCTTTTCGAGAAAGGGCAAAGATACCTTTAAGGTGTTCTCGAACTTCATAGTTTTAATCCTTTTGATACTTTCGCTCAACGTGACCGCCGTTCTGACGACTTTCGGCGTGGGAATACTTTTAACCGTGCCCGCGAGCTACGTTATACTTCTGAGCTTCGAAATGGTCAACTACTACGACCGCGAAGAGCTTAAATATTTCATCGACAAAAACACCATCGTGCGCCCCGCCAAAGAGCGGACGTTCACGCGCGAACAGTTCTTCAAGGGCGAGCAGGACTGACCTTTCAAGGGCGAGGGAACCGACGGCGGGCGTTTTATAACCCGAAAGCGCGGGATAACGTTCGTTGAAAAAACAGTTCGCACACAAAAAATAAAAACTTTTTTGGATTCCCCCCTTTACAAAGGGGGAATTTTTTTATATAATAAATCGTGGAATAAGGGCTGAAAAAGCCTTGTCAAGTTTAAGGAGGATAAGATGGGCTACACCGAAATTTACGAGAGCTGGCTTAACGACAAGCGTATCTCGGAAGAGGCAAAGACCGAACTTACGGCTATTAAGGGAAATAAAGAAGAGATCGAATACCGCTTCGGAGCGGAACTGCAATTCGGCACTGCGGGTATGCGCGGGATAATCGGCTTCGGAACAAATATGATGAACGTTTACACCGTTAAAAGAGCGACGCAGGGGCTTGCCGAATTTATCAAAACAAAGGGCGCGCAGGCTATGGAAAGGGGCGTTGCCATTTCCTACGACACGAGGCTCAAAAGCGACGAGTTTGCGAGGGCTGCGGCGGAAGTGCTTGCCGCGAACAATATCTACGCCCACCTCTACCCCATGGAACACCCCGTGCCCATGCTGTCGTTTGCGGTGAGGGAGCTGAACGCGTTTGCGGGAATTATGGTAACCGCTTCGCACAACCCCAAACAGTACAACGGCTATAAGGTATACGGCGAGGACGGGGCGCAGATGTCGCCCGAGGACACCGCGGTCGTGGTGGACTTTATACAAAAGATCACCGATTATATGGGCGCGCCCGCTCCCACCGAGGAACAGGCTAAAAAATACATAGTTACCATTTCGACCGAAGTCGATAAAAAGTATTATCAGGAGCTTGAAAAGCTGACCCTTTCGAAACAGGCGGTCAAAAAGTTCGGAAAGGACTTGCGCCTTGTGTATACGCCCGTGCACGGTTCGGGTTATATCCCCGTTACCACTATTCTTAAAAAGATAGGCATTAACGCGACGGTCGTTGAAGAACAAGCCAAAAAGGACGTGGAATTTTCTACCGTGGAAGTTCCCAACCCCGAGTTCAAAGAGACCCTTTCGATGGGCATTAAGTACGCCGAAAAGATAGGCGCGACGGTGGTCTTCGGAACAGACCCCGACAGCGACAGGCTTGGCGTTGCCGTTCAGAACAACAACGGCGAGTTCGAAGCCCTTTCGGGCAATCAGGTGGGCATACTCCTTCTGGACTACATTCTCACCCGCCTCAAAGAGGAAAACGCGCTTCCCGAAAATGCGGCGGTCGTTAAATCGTTTGTGACGACGGGTATGGCGAGGGCTATCTGCGAGAAGTTCGGCGTTACCCTTTTCGAAGTGCCCGTCGGCTTTAAGTTCATAGGCGAAAAAATCAAAATTTGGGAAAAGACCCACGAGTACACCTACGTGTTCGGCTTCGAAGAGAGCTGCGGATATTTGCGCGGAACGCACGCGCGCGATAAGGACGCCGTGGTCGCCTCGATGCTGTGCGCCGAGATGGTGTGCTACTACACCTCGAAGAACAAGACGGTTTATCAGAGGTTGCAGGAGATTTACGAGAGCTACGGATATGTGCTTGACTGCAACATTTCGATACCGTTCAAGGGCTTGCACGCCATGGACGATATGAATAAGGTGGTAGACGGACTTAAAGTTAAGCCCGCGACCGAGTTCGATATTTACAAAGTTGCGGCTGTGCGCGACTATTCGAAGAACGTAAGGATCGACGTTGTGACGGGCAAGACGAGCGAGATCGGTTCTCCCCTTACTAACTGCGTTTATTACGAGCTTGTGAACGGCAGCTTTATCTGCGTGAGACCTTCGGGAACAGAGCCGAAGCTGAAAATTTACTTCTCGGTGAAGATGCAGAACAAGAAGGACGCCGAGCTTGCGCTTGAAAAAATGCAGGCGGCGGCTAAAAAGCTGATCGGCGTGTGAGGGTGTAAGGTTTATAAATTTTTAAGTGACGGCAGTTGCGGCAGTTGCGGCAGTTACGGCTGTGACGGCGGTGTCGGCGGTGTCGGCTGTGACAGCAATAAAAGAAATAAAGGCAAATAAAGGCGTGCGGCGGTATTAATACCGCCGCACGATTTTTTTGATACAAAAAATTGTGGTATTGATTATTTGAAATGGGTTCGCGTTTCAAAGTGCAAGCACGGACCACCTTGGGATTCTCTCGCTCAATCCCGCGCCTATGGCGCGTGTCATGTCGCTCGAAATGACAGTGGCATATGTTGCTCCGATAATATATGGAAGTCCTACCCCCACCCTACCCTCCCCCTCCAAATGGAAGGGGAGGAATGGACGATTGGGGAGATTGCCTGAACGAAGTGAGAAAGTTCGAAGAAGCAAGCAGAACAAGGCGCGCGCGGATTTTGCGAAAGGAGCTTACAATGAAGTAAGTGACTAAGCAAAAACGTAAGCGCAACACAGTTATGCGTAGCTTATTCGGGCTTTACAGGAGCATCGATTTGAATTGGGTTTCGTTAATAACCCTCACCCCCAGCTTTATGGCTTTGTCGAGCTTGGAGCCGGCGGAGTCGCCCGCTATTACAAGGGTGGTCTTGCTCGTCACCGCGCTTTGACATTCGCCCCCCTGCTCCTCGATGAGCTTTTGCGCGTCGCTCCGCTTAAATTCCGAAAGCGTGCCCGTGAGCACGACGTACTCCCCCGCAAACACGCCGCTCTTCTTCTCTTCGTCGGGCGGGGCGGGGTCGACTCCGACTTCGAACAGCCGTTCGACTTCTTTGAGGTTGTCGCCGTCGGCAAACCAACTTATTATGGCGTCGGCGGTTATTTCGCCCACATTCTCCATTTCGAGCAGGCTCTCGCGCGAGGCGTTTTTAAGCCCCTCCACGCTTTTGAACGTGCGCGCAAGGTCGCGCGCGGCGACCCGCCCCACGCCGTCGATCCCCAGCGCAAAGATAAACCTTTCGAGCGTGCAGTTCTTAGAGGCTTCGATAGCTTTAAGCAGATTTGTTATTTTTTTATCCTTGAACCCGTCGAGGGCGGCAAGGTCTTTGGCGGTGTAGGTGTAGAGCTGCGAACACTCGCGCAAGCCCTTTTCGTCGTAGAGCTGTCCCGCCGTCATTTCCGAAAGCCCCTCTATGTCCATTGCGTTTTTCGAGGCGAAGTTCTCAACCTTGCCCACAACGCGGGGGCGGCAGTTCTTATTGGGGCAAAACAGGTTCGCGCCCACTTCCTCCACGGGACTGTTGCAGAACGGGCAGAACGCGGGCTTTACCACTTCCGTCGCGCCGTCGGGGACTTCGACCGCCCCCAAAATTTCGGGAATGACCTCGTTAGAGCGGCGTATAAGCACTTTGCAACCGACCTTTACGCCCTTTCTTTGAATGTCGCCGTAGTTGTTGAGGGTGGCACGGCGGACGGTCGCCCCCGCAAGTTCGACGGCTTCCACCTCGGCAAG